>CAYMWT010000287.1:0-2993 GCA_964394055.1 uncultured Oscillospiraceae bacterium | reverse complement strand
AAAACGCAAGGAGGCGGTAGTCATGAAACGATATGCCTTGGAGCAGCTCATTCGATGGAAAGATAAACCGAACCGCAAGCCGCTGATTCTGAAAGGGGCACGGCAGGTAGGAAAGACCTGGCTGATGCAGGAGTTTGGGCGAACCCAGTTCAAGAAAGTGGCCTATATTACCTTCTACAACAACCAGCGGATGAAGCGGGTCTTTGATGATGACTACGACATTCATCGGATTCTCATGAACATCAACATTGAGGCCAAAGTGGAAGTAACGCCGGAAGATACCTTAATCATTCTGGACGAAATCCAGGAGGCTCCCAGGGCGTTGGAAGCTCTGAAATACTTTTGTGAGGCCGCGCCGGAATATCCGGTGATTGCTGCCGGTTCTCTGCTGGGCGTTGCCATTCATCAGGGGGTGTCCTTCCCGGTAGGGAAGGTAGACACTCTGGAACTGCACCCTATGAGCTTCTGTGAGTTTTTGGAAGCGATGGGGGAGACGGGTCTTGCCCAGGTTTTGCAGTCTAAGGATTATAGCCTACTCCGGGATTTCCGGGAGAAGTACGTCTTTTGGCTGAAAAACTATTACTATGTGGGCGGTATGCCGGAGGCTGTGGGGTACTTCGCTCAGCACAAGGACTATGAGGAGGTTCGGCGGATTCAAAAGGATCTGCTGATCCAATATGAAAACGACTTTGGCAAACATGCCGGAACCGGGGAGCTGGCTCGGATTCGGATGGTGTGGAACTCCATTCCCATGCAGCTTGCCAAGGAGAACAAAAAGTTCTTCTTTGGACAAATCAAAGCCGGAGCCAGAATGAAGGACTATGAGCTGGCCATTGAATGGCTCTTAGACTGCGGCCTCATCAAAAAGGTGTACCGGATTTCTAAGCCTGCCGTACCCCTGAAAGCCTATACAGACTTTGGCGCTTTTAAGCTGTACCTGCTGGATGTGGGATTGCTGGGGGCACTCAGCGAACTGGATGCCACCTCCATTTTGGAGGGGAACAGCATTTTTGTGGAGTTCAAAGGAGCCCTGACAGAGCAGTACGTTTTGCAGGAGCTGGTAGCCACCACAGACTACACGCCTTACTACTACACCTCAGAATCCGGGAAGTACGAAATTGACTTCCTCATTCAGAAGGGGAAGGATGTGGTTCCGGTGGAGGTAAAGGCGGAGGGCAATCTCCACGCCAAAAGTCTGAAAGCATACTGCCAAAAGTTTGCCCCGGCCTATGCGGTCCGGGCATCCATGATGGACTACCAACAGGAGGAATGGCTGGTTAACCTGCCCCTGTATGCTGTGTGCAATCTGTAGTTACAGCAAAAACCGATACTTGGCGGAATATTTTTCCGACGATTGGCGGGAATTTATTCCGATGGTTGGCGGGGCATCAACTGAATCCGGTGTGTGGAGGGGTATTCACCCCTCCACTCTGTTTTTTAGACGGACTTCTTCTTACGGTTTGCCACAATGAGAACAGCGGCGGCACCGGCCATCAGCAGGATACCAGCCACGGTGAACATGAGCGTACCATTGTCACCGGTCTTGGGCAGGTCAAAGCCGCGGGTGTTGACTACGGTGAGCGGTGCCTCGGCGTTCTTGCTGCCGTTGTCCTCCACCATATTGACCTTCTTGCCGTCTACGGTGGCAGCGGCGGTCAGCAGCTTGTGTTCCAGATGTTTCTGGGGCATATTGTGGAGGTCGCCGGTGTCGTGGATGATTTCGGCATACCGGGGGTCATTCTGGATCAGGCCCAGGACGTCGCTCTTGTAGATGTCGCACAGTTTATTGCTCTCCGCCTTAGTGATATTGACTTCAATATCCTTTTTCAGAAGTACATAACCGTTGTCAGTACGGACTTCGGTCATAACGTAGGTGTCATCTTCCAGGCCCTTGATAATGACCTTGCCCTGGTTTTCACCACTGGTGACAGGAACGAAGTGGGTGGCGTCAGCCTTGTCAGCCACATGGTCAAGAACATAGTAAACGCCCTCGTCCTTGTTAAGCTCCGCTTTCACAAAATAGCCATCGGTCTTGTTCTGTACCATGAACTCCACCTTGGAGAAATCACCATTGCCGTCAGAGAACCGCTTGGTCAGGTCAATGCCGAAGGTGTACAGGTGGCAATCGTCCACCAGGGTGTCGTAGAAGTCCTGAGAAGTGCGCTTCCAGGTCAGGACAACATCGTTTGGGTTTCCGGCTTCGCCGTAGTTGACGGAAGCGTCACTGTTGATGGTGGCAGTATAGGTGATCCGCAGGGTGCAGTCGGAGTAACCGGAGTTGACCATGGAAGCGTCGGCGTAGACAGCCTTGGAGGTGTTGATTTCAGAAAGACCCGCTTCCGTCATTTCGATGGTCATAACGGATTCCTTGGTGTCCGTGGCGTTATAGGCCACAGTGAACTTGCCGTTAGCCTCCGTCCACTTGGCGATGGACTTGGTGCATCCGGCGTCGGTGAAAAACTCCAGCACCACGTCATTTTTATTGTAGGTGATACCCTTGCTCAGCGTATCAATGAAGGTGTAGCAGGACAGATAGGTGCTTTCGGAGGTGATGGAGGGCAGGGTGGAAATGATCTGGTAGTCGATGGTATCGCCGTCAGAGGCGGTGCCGGTGTGGGCGTAGCCATCGGTAATGCTGCCGGTGCCGCCATGCTTACCAGTGTCAGCCTTGCTTTCCCGCAGGGTCTTTTCCAGGGTGGGAATACCCGTCAGGTTCTTGGGGTACAGGGTAATGTCGTAAATCCAGCGGGTGCCGCCGTCGGAAGCATTGGTTCCGTTCACGGAAGTCATAGGCACAGAGACCAGGAAGGGGTCAGTGGTGGACACAACCATTTCGGGAACCTTGGTTTCTACTGCCAGGTACAGGCCCAGGTCAAGGTCAGAGGCGGCGGTCTTGCCGTAGGCGTCCGTCAGGGGCATAGCCACACCGCCGTTGGAGGCAACATAGGATTCCAGAGCATTCTTGACGGTGGTGGAATTGCTTTCCAGAGCGG
>CAYMWT010000286.1:0-3000 GCA_964394055.1 uncultured Oscillospiraceae bacterium | reverse complement strand
ATCTGGCTGACCCGGATACGGAAAAGCCCCCGGAATTAAATATAGATGGATTCAATACAGAAAAATCAAATAAAGATCGATCTAATACCGAATCCATTCCTTTCCGGGAGGCCGCCGGTCAGCGAGATCGGAAGGGACGGGAATCGATGTCCATAGAGCGTGTAGAAAGCTATCGGGAATTGATTCTCCAGAACATCGAGTATGAGCGGCTGTGTGAGCAGCCGGAACTCTGCCGGGAGGAGCTGGACGAAATTGTTCAGCTGATGGTGGAAACCGTCTGCGCCAATCGAAAGGTCACCCGGATTGCCGGAAGCGATTTCCCCCATGAGGCTGTCCGCTCCCGGTTCCTGAAGCTCAATGGCTTTCACATCCAGTTTGTTATGGAAAGTCTCAAAAAGAATACCACCCAGGTGCGGAATATCAAGCAGTACATCCTGACGGCTCTTTTCAATGCGCCCACCACCATGAGCAACCACTACACCGCCCAGGTCAACCACGATCTGGCCGCTGACGGCTGGTAATCAGCCGCCTTTTACTACGTCAAAGGAGGCAAGACTATGAATCAAATGGAAATATTCCGAAGCAAGGAGTTTGGCAGCATCCGGATTCTGGAAGAAGATGGGGAGTACCTGTTCTGCGGTACGGATGTGGCCACCGCCCTGGGGTACAGCAATCCCCACAAGGCTGTTCGTGACCACACAAAGGGGGGAACGAAACGTTCACTCCTTACCAAAGGCGGAAGTCAAGCCACCATCTTTCTCCCGGAGGGAGATGTGTACCGGCTCATTGTCCACAGCAAGCTGCCCTCCGCGGAACGGTTTGAAAAGTGGGTATTCCAGGAGGTGCTGCCCATGATCCGGAAGCATGGAGCCTACCTCACCCAGGAAACGCTGTGGGAAGCGGCGACCTCCCCGGAGGCCCTCATGCAGTTATGCGCCGATCTGCTGGCTGAGCGGGAAAAGAACGCCGCTTTGCAGAAATCCAATGGGGAGCTGCGGGAAAAGGCGGGTTATTTTGACAAGTTCATCGAGGCGGGACACTGCACCAATCTGCGAATCACCGCCAAGGAGCTGGATGTGCCGGAACGCCTGTTTATCCGGTATCTGCTGGAACAGCGGTTTGTCTACCGTTCTCCCTCCGGCTGTGTCCTGCCCTATGCCAAGGCCGAAAATAAGGGGCTGTTCTGCGTAAAGGATTTTTGCTTCCACGGCTGTCTGGGTTCCTACACCCTGGTCACACCCCAGGGAAAGCAGTTCTTCTCTGACCTCCGCCCGGAGATTTTGGGAACCGTATGACCCGGCTGTATTTACGGCGGCTGATGGTTCCGCCCTAGTATGAAGCAGTCCCCCTGTAACATTCCGCGAAAGGAGGCGAGACAATGCAGGAGGAAGTGGAAAACCGAACCCTTACCTTGGTGGTAAGCGGCACCAAATTCACCGGGCGGATGTTCAAGGCAGCCATCGCCAAGTACATGGCCTACCGGAAGGAAAAGAAGCTGGAACGGCAGCGCAGTCGGGACGCTCCTGTGGTTCCCCACGGGAAGCAGACGGTCAAGCAGCTCATCGGGCAGAACCAGGGGGTATCCAATATTGAGATCACCGACCCGTCTATCCGGGAGTTTGAGAGAATCGCCCGAAAGTATGGCGTTGACTATGCGGTGAAGAAAGACCGCTCCAATACGCCGCCCAAGTACCTGATCTTCTTCAAGGCCCGTGACGCCGACGCTCTGACTGCGGCCTTTACGGAATACACCGGCAGGAAGGTCAGACGGGCAGAAAAGGAGCAGCGACCCTCTGTGCTGGCTGCCCTGAACCGCTTCAAGGAGTTGGTGAAAAACGCCGTTCCCAATCCGGAAAAGCGGAAGGAGCTGGAACGATGAAGCGGCCTGCGAACCTCAAAAAGCTCCTGCTTCCCAATGTCCCCTATATCCTGGCTGGACTATACGCCACCAATTTTGGAGAAGCGTGGCGCATGGCGGTTGGCTCCAATGCCTCAGAAAAGTTTCTCTCCCTGATTTCCGTATTGCCCACGGCACTGGAAAGTTTTTGGCCCAGCCTGCACCCGCTGGACATTCTGGTGGGCATCTGCTGTGGGGCAGCCCTCCGGCTGGCTGTGTACCTGAAAGGTAAGAACGCCAAGAAGTACCGGCAGGGCACGGAGTACGGTTCCGCCCGGTGGGGCAAGCCGGAGGACATTGCCCCCTACATCGACCCGGTGTTTCAGAATAACGTAATTCTGACCCAGACGGAACGGCTGACCATGAACAGCCGCCCCAAGGACCCCAAAACCGCCCGGAATAAAAACGTGCTGGTCATCGGCGGCTCCGGTTCCGGCAAGACCCGGTTCTGGCTCAAGCCTAACCTGATGCAGATGCACTCCAGCTACGTTGTCACCGACCCCAAAGGCACCATTTTGGTGGAGTGCGGGAAGATGCTCCAGCGGGGCGCACCCAAGCTGGATAAGGACGGCAAGCCCATGAAAGATAAGCATGGCAAGGTCATTTATGAACCCTATCGGATCAAGGTGCTGAATACGATTAACTTTAGTAAGTCCATGCACTATAACCCTTTCGCCTATATTTACAGCGAAAAGGACATTTTGAAGCTGGTGACAACGCTGATCGCCAACACCAAGGGCGAGGGCAAGGCCGGGGACGATTTCTGGGTCAAGGCGGAGACGCTGCTGTACTGCGCACTCATCGGCTACATCCACTACGAGGCCCCGGTGGAGGAACAGAATTTTTCCACTCTCATTGAGATGATCAACAGCATGGAGGTCCGGGAGGACGATGAGGAGTTCAAAAACGCCGTGGACTTGATGTTCGATGAGCTGAAAGAACGGGAACCCAACCATTTTGCGGTGCGGCAATATGCCAAATATAAATTGGCCGCGGGCAAAACCGCTAAGTCGATTTTGGTGAGCTGCGGTGCCCGGCTGGCGGTGTTCGACATTGCGGAGCTGCGGGAGGTCACGTCCTACGACGAGCTGGAGCTGGACACC
>CAYMWT010000285.1:0-3010 GCA_964394055.1 uncultured Oscillospiraceae bacterium | reverse complement strand
GTGGAAAAATTTGACGGGCGGCTGCATCGTCTTCTGGACGATATGCGGGACACCCTGGTGGAGGCCAACGGCGTAGGTCTGGCGGCGCCCCAGGTGGGCATTCTCCGCCGGGTGGTGCTTGTGGACACCGGAGAGGAGATTCTGGAGCTGGTGAACCCCACCATGCTGGAAACCTCCGGTGAGCAGGAGGGCGCCGAGGGCTGTCTCAGTGTGCCCGGGAAATACGGTCTGGTGAAGCGGCCGAACTACGCCAAGGTGCGTGCCCAGGATCGGGACGGCAACTGGTTCGAGGCGGAGGGTGAGGAACTGATTGCCCGTTGCTTCTGCCATGAGCTGGATCACCTGGACGGCATTGTCTATACCGAGGTCATGGAGCGCTTCCTGACAGAGGAAGAGCTGATGGCAGACGATGAGGAAGATTGATCATCACGGAGGAAATCCATGCGTGTTGTGTTTATGGGTACGCCGGACATTGCGGCGACCTGTCTGAAGAAGATCATTGCTGACGGCTTTGAGGTTGTGGGCGTATACACCCAGCCGGATCGGCCCAAGGGTCGGGGCATGAAAATGCAGTTTTCTCCCGTCAAGGAGGTTGCCATCCAAAACAACCTGCCTGTTTTCCAACCGGAAAACTTCCGGGAGGAGGAAACGGTGGAGGCCCTTCGGGCATTGAAGCCGGATATCTGCGCCGTGGTGGCCTATGGCCGAATTCTGCCCCAGAAGGTGCTGGATGTGCCAACCTACGGCTGTATCAACATCCATGCCAGCAATCTGCCCAAATACCGCGGTTCCGCCCCCTATCAGTGGGCGGTGCTGAATGGCGAAAAGGAAACCGGCGTCACTGCTATGTACCTGGTTCGGGAAATGGACGCCGGAGATATCATTGAGATTTCCAAAACACCCATTGGGGAGAATGAGACTGCGGGAGAGCTGCTGGATCGTCTGGCGGTGCTGGGCGCGGATCTGCTGAGCAAGACCCTGAGCCGGTTCCGGAAGGAAGGAAAGGTGCCGGCGGTACCCCAGGACGGGAGCAAGGCGACCTTCGCCCCCATGCTGGAGAAAACCATGTGCCCCATCGACTGGACTTTGAGCGCCCAGCAGGTGCACGACCATGTTCGTGGTCTGCATCCCTGGCCGGTGGCCACGATGGAATTGCAGGGAAAGACCTTTAAGGTGCACGAGACCCGGATCACGGAAGGCTCCGGCACCCCGGGCCAGATCCTGGGCCTGACAAAGAAGGGCCTGAAAATCGCCTGCGGAGAGGGCGCTGTGGAAATCACCTCCCTTCAGGCGGAGGGCGGAAAGCGGATGGCGGCGCCGGATTACTTCCGGGGTCATCCTCTGGTTTGAAAATGGGTGCCCGGGAAACGGCCCTGAATGGGCTGATTGCCTGCCGGAAGGAGGGCGCCTGGCCCAATGCCGTGCTGAAGGAGCTGATTCGCCGTGACCGGCTGGACAGCCGGGACGCGGCACTGGCTACCAGACTGTGCTATGGCGTTCTTCAAAACCGGAACAAGCTGGACTTCTATTTAAAGCAGCTGCTGACAGGCAGGCTGAAGGATCTGCACCCTGTGGTGCGGGACATCCTCCATCTGGGCCTGTACCAGCTTTATGAGACTGACAAAATCCCGGCCAGTGCCGCGGTGAATGAATCCGTGGTGCTGGCGAAGAAATATTGCAAAAACCCCAAGGCGGCGTCTCTGGTGAACGCCGTTCTGCGCAGTGCCGTCCGCAGTCAGGGAGAGCTGAAGGATCCCCAATCCTATGCCGACCGCTACAGTCACCCGGAGGAGCTGATTTCCCTGTTAAAGGCGAATCTTCCCAAGGGAAAGCTGGAACCCATGCTCATTGCGGACAATGACGCGCCTCAGACGGTGGTTCAGGTCAATACTTTACGCTCCTCCATGTCGAATCTGGTCGAAGAGCTTACCTTGGAGGGCGTCACTGTCCGGCCTCATGGCTGGATGGAGAACTGTCTGATCCTGTCCGGGGCTGGGGATCTGGAAAGGTTGAAGGCCTTCCGGGAGGGACTGTTCTATGTTCAGGATCCGGCGGCCAAGCTCAGCGTGCTGTGCGCCGGGCTTACCGGGGAAACCGGACGGGTGCTGGACTGCTGCTCCGCACCCGGCGGGAAAAGCTTTGCCGCATCCATGCTTATGGAAGGAAAGGGAGAGATCATTTCCTGCGACGTCCATCCCCATAAGGTGGGGCTGATTCAGAATGGGGCGGAGAGACTTGGCCTGACCAACATCCAGGCCAGACTTCAGGATGCCACGGAGTATGTCCCGGAATGGGCGGGCGCCATGGATGTGGTCATTGCCGACGTGCCATGCTCGGGCCTGGGTATCATCCGGAAGAAGCCGGATATCCGATACAAGGATCTGAAGGAAACGGAAGGGCTTCCCGGCTTGCAGAGAAGAATCTTGGAAACCCAGGCACAGTATGTTAAAAAAGGTGGCGTCCTGCTCTACTCCACCTGTACGGTTTTGAAGCGGGAAAATGAAGAGGTGATCAGGGACTTTTTGAAGGATCACGGGGAATTTTCCCTGGAAGCCCTGCCCCTGGGGTCACCCTTCCCCAAAAATGAAACCGGGATGCTCACCCTGATCCCCGGGGAATTTGACACCGACGGCTTCTTTATCTGCCGTCTGCGGAGGAACCTATGAATCTGAAATCCCTGACCCAGAAGGAGCTGGAAGCCCTCCTCAAGGAGCTGGGACAGCCCGGCTTTCGGGCAAAGCAGGTGTACACCTGGCTCCACAAGGGCGTCCGTTCCTATGAGGAAATGACCAACCTGCCCAAAGCCCTGCGGGAGACCCTGGCGGAAAGCTATCCCATCTGTCCCCCGGAGGCGGTGCGCAAGCAGGAATCCCAAAAGGACGGCACCATCAAATATCTGTGGCGGCTTTCCGACGGAAACTGCGTGGAAACGGTGCTTATGCGCTACCACTATGGGAACACCGTCTGCATCTCCACGGAGGTGGGCTGCCGGATGGGCTGCGCCTTCTGC
>CAYMWT010000284.1:0-3029 GCA_964394055.1 uncultured Oscillospiraceae bacterium | reverse complement strand
AGATGTGACGCTTGATCTCCTCGGGATCATAATCGCAAACGGTGTTGCCGTCGGCGTTGCGGCCGATCCGGTCAATGGCACCGGTCATGTAAAGCAAACTTTCAGCCAGGGCGGTCTTACCGCTGCCGCTGTGACCCAACAGGCAGATGTTGCGGATGGAATTGACGGTATACATAGTAGTTCTTACTCCTTTCGGGAAGGGAAGCCTTCCATATGGGCGCGGACACCCGAATGATGACATTATACACGAAAGGCAAGGGGAATGCAACGTCTTTTTTCGGCAGTTTGTAAAATTGTGTAAAACAGCAGAGGGACACTTGTTTTCCTGTGCAAAACAACCAAAAATTGATTTTAAAATCCGGCACAGTATACAAGACGTTGGTGTAAACTTAGGGCGGCATAAGAAAGTTAACAGTGGAAAAACCGGAGCTTCTGTGATACAATGAGAAAAAAGAGAGTAAGGAGAACGCTATGCTGCCGGAAGCTTTTTTGCTGCGAATGAAGAACCAGCTGGGAGAGGAGTACCCCGATTTTCTGAAGAGCCTGGAACGGCCCAGGGCGGTGGCCCTGCGGTTTAACCCTCTGAAGGGGGGAAAGCCCGACCTGCCCTTCGTGGGGCAGCAGGTGCCCTGGGAAGAAATGGGTTACTATTATGACCCGGAGGCCCGGCCTGGTTTGCACGTTTATCATGAGGCCGGCGTATATTATCTACAGGAGGCCAGTGCCATGGCGCCGGTGGCCCTGCTGGATCCCCAACCGGGAGAGCGGGTCTGCGACCTGTGCGCCGCCCCCGGAGGCAAGACCACCCAGATCGCCGGGCGGATGGGTGGCAAGGGCTTCCTGCTGTGCAACGAGATCAACCCCAAGCGGGCGAAGATCCTGTCCCGGAACATGGAGCGGATGGGGGTTGCCAACGCTCTGGTGATAAATGAACACCCGGAAACCCTGGCAGCCCGGTTCCCCGGATTCTTCCACCGGGTGCTGGTGGACGCTCCCTGCTCCGGGGAGGGCATGTTCCGGAAGGAGGAAGCGGCGGTGACGGACTGGAGTCCCGAGACGGTGGAGATGTGCGCCCGGCGTCAGAAGGAGATCCTCCGCTCCGCTGCCAGGATGGTTGTCCCGGGAGGACGGCTGGTGTACTCTACCTGCACCTTTGCCCCGGAGGAGGACGAAGAAACCGTGGCGGCTTTCCTGGAGGAACATCCGGACTTCACACCGGAAAGGGTGGAAGCGCCCTGGTTCACCCAAGGGGAACCGGGAAACTATCGGATGTGGCCTCACAAGCTGCTGGGTGAGGGGCACTTTGCCGCCGTACTTCGGAGAAACGGGGGCGAGGAAGGAGAAGTCAGCCCCATGAAAGGGGAGACGCTTCCAAAGCCCTGGAAGGAATTTGCCCAGGCATTGGGCATTGGGCTCCCGGAGGGAAAGTGCGTATCCTTCGGCAGCAGCCTGTACTGGGCACCCATGGAACTGCCCGAGCTGCGGGGACTGAAGGTGCTGCGGCCCGGTCTGGAGCTGGGAACGGTGAAAAAGGATCGATTTGAGCCTGCCCACGCCCTGGCTCTGTGGATGAAGGACGGAAGAAACGTTCAGGATTACCCGCCGGATTCCCGGGAGATGGAGGCCTACCTCCACGGGGAGGTGGTGCCCTCGGAGAAGAAGGGCTGGTGCCTGGTCACCACGGGCGGCTACTCCATCGGCTGGGGCAAGGGAGACGGCCAACATCTTAAAAACCACTACCCAAAGGGACTGCGGCGGCTCTAATGGTTTCTGATATGCAGTTACAAGCCACGAAAGGATTTGCTCTAGGATGATATTCCGGTTGGATACATGGGAGGAAACAAACACAAACCCTGTCACCAGGGAAGCCTATGATGACAGCTGGGCTGTGTTTATGCTTACGGACAGTAAAGCCTACAATATATTCGTGGGAGGCGTTAACGGCTGCGCCTATACGCTCAAGTTCAGCCGATACGCCAATGAAGATTGGCGACTGGCGCTTTGCGATTTTATAGAATACAACGAATCAATTGGAAAAAATATCATTCTCGCACTTTCAAAGGAAGAACTGGAAGAAGCAAAAAAAGCATATGCAGGACACAGCTTCCAAGAAATGCGCTTGAGAGCAGGTGAACCAAGATTCCTGGTTCACAGCACAGACCTGGAAAGCTATAAAAGCATACAAAAAGACGGCATGTTAAAAAGCTTCAATCGGCTTAATATCCAAGGAGAACCCATTGGCATGAAACTGGGTGATCCAAAGGATTTCAGGGATTACATCATGTTTTGCGGTGGTGGTGTCACGGGAGAGATTGTGGTCAATGCAAGACAAAAGAGCAAGATCACAATGGACATAGAATCACCGTATTTTCCCGGTGCCAGACTGTATTTTGACGGGGAGAAAATTGCCGCTGATGGCCTTTTGGTTCGGGACGGATGTCATTTGAAGGCGAAAGACAGCCTTCCTTTGGAACCATATCTGGTTTATGCTGCCACGGCTGAAAGCCTGGGTCTGGATACAATGTCCACTCCAAAGGAATTTTCAGAAAAGGCTGATGAGCAATTTCAAGTAATGTTTCATACCAACCTCTTTTGAAACAGGTCAAAGACCCCTGCTGTGTGCCATGACATTAAACGCCTTTCGATGTCTAGTACCAAGCCGGAAAAGGGAAGAACCGGCACGGATTTTTTGACTTTACATTGATGAAATCCTATGGTATAATAACAAAACATCTGCGGCCGAACAGCGGCCCTTTCTATGAATTGATCACAAGGAGAGGATATTCCTTGGCCAGATATGAAATTTGTGGAGGCAGACCCTTAAACGGCACCGTCACCATCAGCGGCGCGAAAAACGCGGCAGTGGCGATTTTGCCGGCGGCGCTGCTGGTCAGCGGCAAGTGCCGGATCGAGAATGTACCCGACATTTCCGATGTCCGGATCCTGCTGAATATCTTGGAGGGTATGGGCGCCAAGGTGGAGCTGCCAGAGCCGGAGGTCGTGGAAATCGACTGCTCCGAGGTGCAGCG
>CAYMWT010000283.1:0-3032 GCA_964394055.1 uncultured Oscillospiraceae bacterium | reverse complement strand
ATGGATTTCCTGGCAGAGCTGAACCGTCAGGGGGTCACGGTTGTGCTGATTACCCACGATATGCACCTGATGCTGGAATACACCCCCAGAGCGGTTGTGTTCCATGACGGAAAAATCATTGCGGACAAGCCTGCTGCTGAAGTTTTGAATACACCGGAAATTGTGGAGGCGGCCCATCTGAAGGAGACCTCCCTGTATCACCTGTCCCAGCAGTGCGGCATTGGGGATCCGGAGGAATTCACCCGGCGCTTTATTTCCAGAGATCGGGAGGTGCGGAAGGTATGACCAACCTGTTTAATTACATCGACCGTCCCTCTCCCATCCATCGGCTCACCGGAGCCAGTAAGCTGGTCTGCCTGGTTGCCTGGACGGTGGCTGTGATGACCAGCTTCCATACGCCGCTGCTGCTGCTCCTGACCGCGGCATCCTTTATCCTGTTTCGGGTGGCAAAGCTGAGAGTGAAGGATATTTCCTTCATGTTGGGGATCATGCTGGTGTACATCGTGCTGAACAATGTGCTGATCTTCCTGTTCAGCCCGGAACACGGCACCAGCATTTACGGAACCCGGACGGTGTTATTCCACATAGCAGGCCCCTATGTGGTCACCGCGGAGCAGCTGTTCTACCACCTGAATGTGATTTTGAAAAATGCCTGCACCATTCCCATTGTGCTGCTGTTCGTATGCACCACCAATCCCTCGGAGTTTGCCGCTTCCTTAAACCGGATCGGCGTCAGCTATCGGATCAGCTATGCGGTGGCCCTGGCCCTGCGCTACATTCCCGACATTCAGCGGGAATACCGGGACATCTCCCTGGCTCAGCAGGCGAGAGGTACGGAGATGAGCAAGAAGGCCAGTCTGGTCAGCCGCCTGAAGGCTGCCAGCTCCATTCTGATCCCTCTGATTCTATCCTCCCTGGATCGGATCGAGACCATCTCCAATGCCATGGAGCTGCGGGGCTTTGGAAAGGAGAAGCAGCGCACCTGGTATTCCGGCAGAAAATTCTCCCGGATGGATATTCTCAGTATGGTTGTGTGCGTTTTGCTGGTGATTCTGTCCCTGGCGCTGACCTTCTTCAACGGCGGACGGTATTTTAATCCGTTTATCTGAAGGAACAGCATAGAAAAGTGTGAAAACGCCTGCGGTTTCAGCCGCGGGCGTTTTGCTTAAAACTGCCACCAAATTTGCCTGTTTCTGTCCGAACTGGTTCGGGTTTCGCGTTTTATTAAGCAGAAAGGCCTTTTGACAATAGGAGGAACACCCAATGGAAGATGAAGCCATTATCAAGCTGTACTTTGCCCGGAATGAACGGGCGGTGCAGGAGACAGACAAAAAGTATGGCCGCTACTGCTTTACCCTTGCGGACGCGATCTTACATAACCGGCAGGATTCGGAAGAGACGGTCAGCGATACCTACCTGAAAACCTGGAACGCGATCCCACCGAAAAAGCCGGAGGTGCTGAAGCTGTTCCTGGCAAAAATCACCCGGAACCTGGCCTTCACCCGTTGGCGGGCCTACAGCGCCCAGAAGCGGGGCAGCGGAGAACTGAATCTGGTGCTTGAAGAGCTGGACGGCTGCATTGCCGCCCCGGGACAGGTGGAGGATCATCTGAACGGAACAGAACTGACCAAAACCATCCGCGCCTTCCTGGACAGCCTTCCGGAGAAGGAGCAGAACATCTTCCTGCGGCGTTACTTCTTTGTGGAAGAAAGCGATGTCATTGCCAGGCGATACGGCCTGAAGCGTGCCACGGTGCTTCGCACCCTTTCCCGTACCCGGGAAAAGCTGAAAGCGTATTTAATCAAGGAGGGCTATGGGGTATGACCGGAGAAGACTTGTTCGAAGCCATCGGCACGGTGGAGGTTAGCCGCCTGGCGAAAAGCGAGCAGGGTAGTTTAGCCCTGTGTGACGATGGTTTGGAGGAACCAACGATGAAAAAAACAACCATTTCCACAGGCAGAGTTTTGCGGAATCTACTGGTGGCGGCGGTCATTATGAGCCTGCTGGCTGTGACGGCCTACGCCGTGGCAGGGTATGTGATCTATGACGATCCGGAGGAGATGATTTCCGCCATTTTCGGGAACAATACCGGATTTGACAGCGGGGAGTATACAGAAATTCCCGATCCCGAGCGGCCCGGAGGCCTGCTGGCAGTTCTGCCGGAATATGACCGGGTGGAAGCTGACCCGGAGGTCGTAAAGGAGGATGTGGCGCCCTATGTGTCCCCGGTGGGAAAGTCGATTACCTTCAAGGATATGACACTGACGGTGGATTCCTTCCTCTATGACAGCGGAACAAAGTGCGGCATTGTCACCTACACGCTGGCCAATCCCCCGGCGTATGAGACCCAATATGACGGCGAGATTTCCTATCAGGGACGTGCGCCTGTTGACTTTAATCAATATGGCTATGATTACATCATTCAGGAAAAGACCACGGACAATACGCTGGCAGCAGCCTATTATTTCCAATATGACCCTGCAATGTATGGTGAGGAATGGAAAAAGACGTTTGGCGTGAAAGAGGACTTCAGCGTGGGACTTTATGTGGAGGATCCGGATATGGAAGGCCTTGATGAAAGATGCATGGAAGAGGTACAGGCCCAATATACGCCGGAGGAAGCGATTGAAAAAGCCTGGGAGATCACGAAGCAATGGGGTACGGAGGAACGCTTCCGGCAGGATATCGGGTATTTTGGCGAGGAAGGCGCCGCCTACCGACTGCTCAGAGATGAGCTTGTCAATAAACATTCGGAGGGAATCGAGGAAGCCAGCACATCCCCTGACCGAATCACGTTTGACTGCTCCAGAAGCAGCGGCATTGAGAATATCACCCTGGGACAATCCGGCGTTACGGTAAGCCCTGTTTCCATGCAGGTGGATACCCGGAAAATGGATTTCCTGAAAGACCAGGATTCCAGCGATGAAATTGTGATTTCCTTTGCGGATGGCACAGAGTATCTGGTGGAGGGAGAAAATGCGGAGGGAAACAGCGTGCTCAATTATTTATTCGCTCTGTGGAGCCCTGTAGAG
>CAYMWT010000282.1:0-3046 GCA_964394055.1 uncultured Oscillospiraceae bacterium | reverse complement strand
TGGACGGGCAATGGGGAATAGGGTTTATGCAGGAGGTGACGGCGATGCTTGCCGCATGGCTGATGCTCAGTACGCTGCTCTATTCCTTACAGCTGAATACCGGCTCCTTTCCCAGGCCCCTCAGTGAGGAGGAGGAACAGATGTATCTGGAACGGGCCAGGGAAGGAGATCTGGAGGCACGAAATGTGCTGATTGAACGAAATCTCCGGTTGGTGGCTCATATTATGAATAAGGGATAATGCGGGAGGAGAGTTTCTGTGGCGGACAGTTGGGGAGGCTTTGGCCACGGATTACAATCGGAATACCAAAATCTGCTGGAATGCGGTGCTGATGTGAATGCGGACAAGCCCGGCTTTGAATTCTCGAAAACGGCTTGACATGGCCCGGAGCGCATTGGTATAATCAAAACAGTATTTTACAGGGAGGGAAGGCAGATGGAGGATCAGACCCAAAACCAAAAGGAAGCTCTGAAGATCGGGATCTGCGACGATGAACCGGTGATGCTGGAGCATCTGCGAGAGCTGACATACCAGATCCTGGCCGACCGATGGAATTTGGAAGTGGAATGCTTTCCCTCCTATGCCCAAATGCGGGCCGCAGCAAAGGCCTATCAGATTCTGATTCTGGATATTCAGCTGGAAGACGGAAACGGTATTGAGCTGGCAAAGCAGGTGGGCGGGGAAAATCCGGAATGCCAGATCCTGTTTGTCAGCGGGTTTGTGCAGTATGTCAGTGATGTCTATGACGTTCCCCATGTGTGCCTGGTGTTAAAAGACCAGCTTCAAGCTCAGCTGCCCCGTTTCCTGATCCGGGCGGCGGAGAAGATCTCCAGCCAGGATCAGCATACCATTGAGATCCGGGTCAAAGGAAGCAGCCTTCGTCTGCATACCGATCAGATCCGGTTTATGGAGCAGAACGGACATGCAACCTACATCTATCTGGCCAACGGAAATCAATTGCAGACCCGGGGAAAGCTTAAGGAACTGGCTAAGCATCCGGACTTTCTGCAATGCCACGTGAGCTATGCCGTGAATCTGAACTGGGTGGAGGCCTTGCAGGAAAAGGATTTTCGGCTTCGCAGCGGAGAGAGTATTCCCATCAGCCGAGCCAATTACCGGAGGACAAAGGAAGCCTTTTTCCGCACCCTGGTAGAACGGACAGAGATATCATAAAATAGAAACCGCCATGACCGGCTTTGGTCATGGCGGTTTTTCATCTTCTTTGCATGGTGAGCTAAGTAGGCCGGAGAACCAGGGCGGCGTGGAACTGGCCGTCTTCGTATTTGGTCTCCAGAGTGCCGCCGTACAGCTTGGCGATGCGCTCCAGAATCCCCAATCCCAGGCCGTGGAGCCGGAGGGGATCTTCGGAGGCCTTCTTCCTGGGAGGCGGGGTAGGGTTGACGCACTGGATCACCAGACAGCCGGATTGAACTGAAGCACTCAGCCGGATCCATGGCTCCCGGATGCCCGCTTCTGTCACGGCCCGGATGCTGTTGTCCAGAAGATTGGAGAAGGCGCTGCACAGATGGGTGTGTTCAATGGGAACGTCAGGGGGGAGCTGGGCGTTGATATCCAAGGAAATACCCTTCTCCTGGCAGGTTTTGGCTTTCTCTGACAGGACAGCATCCACCATGGGGTTGCCGCAATATTTGGTGCCTACCTTATTGCGAATGTCCTTCATCAGGGCGTCCAGCTGATCCCGCACCAAGTCCGTTTCGCCCCGCTCCAGAAGGCAGTTCGCGGCCAGCAGCTGGTTGTTCAGATCATGGCGGATCTGATTGACAGTGAGGATGGAGGATTGGAGCTGCCGGTAGTATTGGGCCTGCACATCCAGATGGGCTTCCGCCTCATCCTTTTCCTTTTCCAGCAGAGCCATCTTCGCCTGCCGTCCGATGCCCACAAAATAGCAGCCGTCCGCCACCAGGCAGAGCAGGATTCCCAGAAGCAGAGGGAGCCTCACGTCGCTTCGCAGTCCGGCTTCCCCGATCATCCGCACGGCAACGGTGACAATGGTCAGCTGGCTCAAGGGCACGGGCAGGAATAGCAGCAGTCCGGGAATATCCCGCTTTTTGGCAAACAGCAGCCGATAGCAGCCATACATGCCTGGAATGATTGCTAAGCTGCAGATGAAGCACATCACGGCGAAGACCATGCTTCGCGGATCCCCGAAGGCTTCCTGAGGGATGCCCATGCCCAGCAGGATCGGAGAGGCTATGAACATAATCAGCAATATGGTGAGGGTATAGGACATGATGTAGACCATGCAGCTGGCCACAGCCCGCAGCTTCTGGCCGGGACAGGCAAAGTACCAGGTAACGCCAAAGAAGGACAGGTTCATGACCATCTCAAACAGAGCGGAGGGCGCCGGGAGGACATAGTTTTTCACTGTCACCAGGATGGACTGTGTACACATCAGTATAAGGATAAACTTTTTGGGTGAGCGTATGGCCGCGGACTTGGAAATCAGAGCAGCCCAGACAAATTGTCCGGGGAGGGTGACCAGTAAGGTGATCAGACAGATAAGAGGCAGGGGCATGGAGGATCCCTCCCAAAAATTACTAAAAATATAATAAAAACATCATATCATGATCCTGCCGGGATTACAAGACGGGGTTGGCATAATTGGTAGGAAAACGGCATATTCGGCAGGTCAACCCAATTGGATCAATGGTATAATGAACATGTATTTCCAAATCATGGGAGGCTTCCGGTGATTTTGAAGAAATAAACAGAAGAGAGGTATATACCATGGCAAGATGTCCTATTTGCGGAAGAAATTATGCGGATACGGTGCGGGTATGCTCCACATGCGGCGCTAGGCTGGCAGGAAGCAATGCGTCCGGCACCCGCGAAAGCGTCCCGGTACAGGGGAACGGATATCAGCAGCCGGCGGCCCAGACGCCACCGGTACAGCGGAAGCCGGTAAAACAGAATGCCGGTGTTTTCAACATCATTTTTTCCGCAATCATTCCGCTTTACGGAATTATTATGTACTTTTCCTGGAAGAAAACCAGGCCGAAGGCCGCGAAACAGGTGTTGATCGCCGC
>CAYMWT010000281.1:0-3066 GCA_964394055.1 uncultured Oscillospiraceae bacterium | reverse complement strand
TTTTCTCAGGGCCATGGCCCGCTGGGCCTTGCTTTTTGCTTCCGGTTCCAGTTTGTACTGACCGGCAAGGCTTTGGGCAAATTCCTTGGTCTTTCTCTCGTCTCCGGCTTTCAGCTCCACTTCCAGTTCGCAGAAGGGCTGCTCCCTGTCTCCCGCAAGGAAGCTTCCCCGATCCAGAGCCAGCTCCACGCTGCACCCAGGCAAGGTCACCAGAGCCGCAAGCCGAAGAAATCTGGCGGCGCAGACCTCTTCCCATCCCTGCTGTGCAAGCTGCTTCAGCTCTATAGGTGCGCCAAGTTTACATAATGTTTCAATAGCCGTCAACCCGGAGTCTCTGGTCTCCCACTCTCCCCGGCTGCCGTCAGGTAAGGGAATCTTCACGGTGGTAACGGCCTGGCCGTTTTCCAGCCGCCTGCGGAGCATCCATTTCCGTTTTTGCAGCGCCCCGTCCGGAGTATCCAGATAGGCCGTTTCCATGGTGATGGCCTGCCAGCCGGAGAAGGCCTCCCGAATGGTGTCAAAGCACCCTTCCGGACAACGGTATTTCCATTCCACTTCCCGTCCCATGGGCCATTCCTCCTTTGCGAAGCCGAATTTACTACATTATACACCGCCCGGGACCACTATGCAAGAAACTTTCTGCCCCGTCCCCATTGCGACGGAATATTTTTCTTCGAAGTGATAGTATCAGCCTATCTTGAAGAAAGGCAGGGATGTACGAATGATGGTGTCCATGGAAACGTACTTACGGCGGAGGAAGCGGGATGTGCAGCGCCTTGTCCTGGATCCCCGGATCCGGGGAGGAGGAATGCTTCTGGTTTGGGGCTGCTGCGGATTCCTGTTCAGCGCCGCCAGCATTCTGGGCTATCCTCAGCCCCTGGCCGTGGGGCTGATCTGTGCCATGTCCGGCTGGCAGGCGGTGATGGCGGCCTTTGGGGCCATGATCGGATATCCGGTATTTTGGGGAATGGCCGGCAATCAGGGCATCTGCTGGTCTGCCGCGGGAGGGCTGCTGGCAATCCTGCTGGGAAAGCGGGAGGAAAAGCAGACCATGCCCTTGATCCTGCCTTCCCTGGCGGCGCTGCTCACCGCTGTGACCGGCGTGGTCTTTCAGTTTCTTCTGGGAGATGAGACACCGGTGGTCATTTTCCTTCTGCGAATCGCCGTGACCCTGCTCTCGGGAATGCTGTTTACCCAGGCCCTTACCTACCGGGACGCTGTCACCGACTGGCTGGTGGGCGGCGCCGCGGTCTTTGCCCTGGCTCAGGTGGCACCAAAGCCATGGCTGAGCCTGGGGTTTCCTCTGGCGGGACTGCTGGCTGTGGGAGGCGCTTTTCCGGCGGCGGCATTGGCAGGGCTGGGGCTGGATCTGGCCCAGGTCACCGCCCTGCCCATGACAGCAGTGCTGAGCATTGCCTATTTTCTCCGTATGCTCCCTTTCCGCGAGGCCTGGAAAAAATGCGCGTCACCGGGAATCGCCTGTGTTGCGACAATGGTTCTCTGTGGGATCCCGGATCCCACGCCTCTGCCTGGGCTGGTGCTGGGGGGTATGGCCGGACTCCTGCTTCCGCCCCAAACAGCCCTTCATCACCGCCGTGGGGAAACCGGAGCCGCCCAGGTAAAGCTGGAAATGGGAGCGGAGGTGATGGCGGAGACCTCCCGAATGCTGGCAGAGCTGGAACCGCCCCCCATCGACGAATTTGCCTTATTGGAGAAGGTACGCGCCCGGGCCTGCGAAAGCTGTTCCGCCCGACGCAGCTGTACCCAGAAGGATCTGCTCACCCGGGATTATCTGCAAAACCCCCTGGACGCCGACTGCCGAAAGCCCGGACGGCTGATTCCCGAGCTGCACCGTGCCCAGGACCAGCTACGGTATCTGAAAGCGGATCGTCAGCGACAGCAGGACTATCGGGGGGCGCTGCAGGAGCAATACCGTTTTTTCGGAGAATATCTTCGCGGCCTTGCGGACAAGCTGGCCAGCCGTGGCCAGGAGCCGGAGGCGGAATACCGGATCCAGGTCTCCGCTCGTTCCCGGAGCAAGGAGCGGGCCAACGGGGATCGGTGTCTGGCCTTTTCCGGGAGCCGCTGCCGCTACTACGTCCTCCTCTGCGACGGAATGGGAACCGGCTTGGGAGCGGCCCAGGAAGGGCTGACGGCGGCCCGGTATCTGCGGCAAATGCTGCTTTCCGGATTTCCCGCCAGTCACGCCTTGCGTTCCTACAACAGCTTCCTGGCTCTGCGGGGCAGCGCGGGGGCGGTCACCATGGATCTGGCAGAGATCCGCCTGGACACAGGCCAGGGAATCATCTACAAATGGGGCGCGGCTCCCTCCTGGGTGCTTACCCGAAAGGGAGCAGAAAAAATAGGGACAGCCACACCTCCGCCCGGGATCTCTGTGACTGGGATCCGGGAAACGGTGGAGAAGCTGTCCCTGCGCTGTGGGGAGGTGCTGATTCTGCTCAGCGATGGCGTGGACGGAGAGGTAGCCCTGCGCCAGGCTGAATTATCTCCGGACTGGCCGCCTGGGGAGTTGGCGGCGAAAATTCTGGAGGAAGGCCGTGGGAAGGTGGAAGACGATGCCACCGCGGTGGTGATCCGTCTTCTCCCTACCGGCTTGCCTATATCATAGCACAACATCAGAGAAAAAATTGTCGAAACACAACATGTGGGAGAAGAAATTGGAGAATCATCACAAGATATAGGTAAGACTTGGTCTGGTGCCTTTTCTGCCGGCGAAAGGGCGGGATTTGGGTCGTACCTGTAGGTTTGTGATACAGTCTGGCATGTGTATGGCACGGAAGAGCTGCCCGGTATCGGGCCTGACCGTTCGGGGCCTGCCTTTGGATTCTTTCTCTGCGGGGTTTTGCTTTGGGGCCGTGTGGACGCACGGAGGAAGCTGCCCTTGTTTGGGGCCTGTATCCGTGGAGAAGGGAGCTCTTGGTTGGAGGATGACGGTATTTTAGCGCTCTGAAGCGTGCTTTATACGAAGCTGGGTGCTTCTATCGGTTTCGGCCCACATCCCTGCGGGATGCGTTCCGAAATCGATGGGACTCTCCCACGGGCTAA
>CAYMWT010000280.1:0-3070 GCA_964394055.1 uncultured Oscillospiraceae bacterium | reverse complement strand
TGCAGTTCATGGAATTGCAGGAGCGGAAGGAATACTCCACTGCCCTCTTAAATTGCAGCTCCTCCCAGGTTCGCCACGCCGCCTCCCCGGTAGCCTTCGGTGAGGTGAATGTGAAAAACCGGATCCAGTCCATTCTCGCCTACCGCAATCCCAGCTTCTGGGCAGGCTTCCTCAGCGCCCTTGCTGTGGTATTCGTCACCATGTGCTTTGTCACCAGTCCCATTGCCTCCGGGGACGGTCTGGGGAAAATTACCACAAAGGCTTTCACTCTGGCCACCCAGCCCCCTATGGTGGAAAATCCTGACTGGGGTCTTACCATCCGGACAGATCTGACCTCCACCGAAACCATGCGGCTATACTATCGTCTTGGCTCGGAAGACCAACCCTGGGATGGGGTTCCCCTGGAAATCATCCAGAACGCCCCCTATGACCTGGAAACCTGGAACGGGAAAGCCTGGGAGGCCGTCCCTCTGAGAGAGGATGCTCCGGATTTCTACAGCCGCTATGACGGCAGCATTCCCCTGGATGATACCTACTACACCTCAGATACTGTGGAGCTGCGGGCCTTCTACGGAAAACTTCCCGAAGGGGACTACCGCCTGTGCATCCCCGTAAGCCGTCTGGAAGAGACACAGATCCACTATGTCTGGTTCCACATCTACGCAAATGCCCTTACCGGTGATGAAGCCGAGGCATTTGCGAGAGTGGAAACAGCCCTGTACCGCCTCACCGACTCCCAGAGCTACATGGCCACCATTTCCGATTCCTCCCGTCAGGGTGTGGTGCTGCCCACCGCCACCATCCGGCTCAGCGGCTCCTCCGCCCAGATCGACTACTACACCGGGGAATACTGCTACGCCTCCTATCCCTGCGCCTCTACGGATTCCCTGGTCACCGCCTGGATGGACAGCTTCTACCCCGGGGAGAATTCCTATATCTCCTTCGCCGGAAAGGACGGAAAAATCAGCGACAACGAGATATGCTTCACCTCCTCCTGGGTGGATGTGGAGGGACAGGTTTACCACAAAACCCACACTTACCTTCTCAATGACCTGGGGCAGCTCACCGGAGCAACTCTGCTGACCCAATCCACCGACGACGATGGGGTGATCACCAAGAGCCAGCGGACGCTGTCTGTGGAATACGACGGAAAATATGTCTTTGACAGCATTCTCACCCCCAAGGACGCTGCCACCGCCGAAAAGGAATCTCCCTGGAACCTCTACTTCACCGTAGACAGCGAGCAGCTCACTGCCTCCGGCGGCCAGGTTCGCTTCCGTCTTGGGGAGGATCACATCGGCGTCTCCAGCTACTCTACCGATGCCGCCTATTGGCTGGAAAAATACAGTCCCTCCTCCTATGAAGAGAAGCGCTGGCAGCCCCTGCTGACCAAAAGCGACAATGCCAGCTGGGGAGATGACACCTACCGGGTCAAATCCCGTTCCACCACCGTGGATGTGGACTGGACACCCTATTATGGTGTTCTGTCCCCAGGGATGTACCGGATGGGCAAGCACTTCTATCATGGCAGCGAAACCATCACCCAGTATGCGGAGTTTCTCGTCTACCCCTCCGGCGCCATCCTCGGCAGCGGCGGGGATGCGGCCATGGCCCGGGTAAACGCCGCCATCGAGAAGGCCTGTGCCGGAAACTACTGCATCAAGTCCACCAACTACAGCACGGATCCCTTAACCAGCGAGCAGGTGGACTACATCTACTGGAAGTGGAATGGCATTTGCGTCACCGACTGTGCCGCCTATGGGCTTACCGATTTTGTCCGACGCGCTCCCGTCCGTGAAGGCGACGACGAATATGTGGATCCCTACAATAACTTTAACCCAGACACTTTCTATGACCGCTGGGCCAAACGGCTGAGCTGGAATACGCCCAACTTCCGGATCTACTTCCCCCAGGGAGACAGCGTCATCAGCGACGAGGAGATTTCCTTCACCGGCGCTTTCTTCCGCAATGCCCATACCCTGGCCCACTACAGCGTCTTCTTTGACGAGGCGGGCAATCTCACCTCCATTGTCATCCAAATCGGCAGCGCTCCCAGCACTATCCTCACCAATGTTCTCAGCTTTGAGAATGTTCCCGAGGCTGAGATCAAGGCCGTAGTGGAGGAGGCCCTGGCCAAGGAAGCCCAATCGGAAGGAGGATCCATGTGAAACGATTCTTTATTTTTATCTTAGCCCTGATTGCCGTCTTTTCTCTGACCGCCTGCGGCCATGGAGCCGTCAGTCCCGCTGGCACCACAGAGGCCGAGCAGGCCTCTGTGGAAGCCACCCAGACAGTTCAGCCCTCAGAAGAAACCGTACCCGCCAAGTCTGAACCAAAAATCGTAAACAACGTAGACGATTTTCTGGCCGCCATTGAGCCGGATGCGGAAATCATTCTGGAGGAAGGCGACTATTATCTCCATTCCGCCAGAGATTACGGCAGTTCGGCCAGTCCCTATTATGCCTGGGTCGGGTCGGAGGGAGAATACACCCTGACCATTCAAGGTGCCGACAATCTGACCATCCGGGGCGCCGGTTCGGGAAAACCAACCTTCTCACTGATCCCCGTACCGCCGATGTACTGTTCCTGAAAAGCTGTGAGGATGTCACTATGGAAAGCCTGTCTCTTGGGCATACTGTCAAAACAGAACCCTGTGATGGCTTTGTCCTGCGCATGTGGGACGTGACCAGCGCCTTCTTGCAGGATCTGGATCTCTATGGCTGTGGGGCCGTAGGCCTTGAGATCAGCCGTTGCGAGAAGCTGGACGCCCAGGACTGCACCATCCACGACTGCTCTCTGGCCGGGGTTTTTCTGTCACAGACGGACAGCGCCGCCTTCCGGAATTGTTCCTTCCATTCCATTGGAGATTCCTCCCCTGCCCAGCATGTGTTCAATATCTCAAGTGGCGGCGAACAGGTTACTCTGTTCGACTGTGACATCACCGGCAATTACGTCCAGAATGTACTCCATTCCGGCACAGGTGCCGATGCCGTTACCTTCCGGGAGTGCCATTTCTCCGGCAACCGGGTCACCGATGCCATGTTTGCCTTCTTCGGTCAGCAGCTGCTCT
>CAYMWT010000279.1:0-3085 GCA_964394055.1 uncultured Oscillospiraceae bacterium | reverse complement strand
CAAGGGATATGAGTGGAATCGTATATCAAGAAGTAACCGTTTGTTGTTGGGTACCTTGTTCTTGAATAAAATTAGTAGTGAGAATCTTGATATTTCTGCAAGTGCGAAAACATCCTCTGGGCAGCAGAAATATCAGATTGTTAGGAGGAATAGTCATGCCTAACTATCTGGATATTTTTGCTGGTGCTGGTGGACTATCTGAAGGATTTTTAAGAGCTGGCTATGAACCAGTGGCACACATTGAAATGGACAAAGCTGCTTGTTACACGTTAAAAACAAGGTTAGCGTATAAGTGGTTGTCTGATCACCAACAAATCGCAACATACACACGCTATTTAAAGAGAGAAATAACTCGCCAAGAGTTTTATGCAACAGTTCCCGAGGAGTTGTTAAATAGTGTATTAAATTACGAGATTTCCGAAAATAATTTAAAAGAAATTTTTCAGAGTATTGATCAACTTCTTAACGGAGAACCCCTAGACTTAATTGTAGGCGGTCCCCCTTGCCAAGCATACTCTTTGATTGGTCGAGCTCGTGATGACAACGGTATGGTTGGCGATAAAAGGAATTATTTATATATTTTGTACGCAGAATTTTTGCGTAAGTATCATCCTAGGTATTTTGTGTTTGAAAATGTTACTGGCCTTCTTTCTGCAAAAGATGCTGATGGTGAGCTTTACTTCGATAAAATGCGTCAGTTGTTTAGGGAATGTGGATATTCTATTGAATACAAGCAACTAAATGCTAAAGACTATGGCGTTCTTCAAAATAGATCAAGAATTATTCTCATAGGGAAATATGGTCAGCATGAAAAATTTTATCCTTATATACCAAAAACAACAAGCACCTACACTGTAGAAGAGATTTTCAAAGACTTGCCCAAGATTAAAGCAGGCAAAGGCACATATGGTCTAATAGCGACACTGCATTACGATGGGAATTACCTATTCGATGCAAAAATAAAGGAGCAAGACTTAGAACCAGTTACTTTGCATTGCGCTCGCCCCCACACAACCCAAGATTTGAAAATATACAAAAGAGTTGTTCAACTATGGAGCAAAGAAAAAAAGCGACTTAGCTACACAGATTTACCCAAGAAACTACAATCTCAAAATAATTTAGATTCATTCTTGGATCGTTTCAAAGTGGTCGCTTCGGATTTACCTTACTCGCAAACTGTTGTTGCACACATTGCTAAAGACGGGCACTATTTTATACATCCTGATATTAAGCAAAATCGCTCTCTTACTCCTAGGGAAGTTGCAAGATTGCAAACCTTTCCTGATAATTACTACTTTGAATCTGCATCAGGGCGTCCTTCACGAACAACCGCGTTTAGGCAGATTGGAAACGCAGTACCTGTTCTTCTAGCTGAAAAAATTGCTACTGCTCTACTGGAGGTCTGGTAATGGAAACTCAGAAAAAACCTAACATTACTGAAATTGAAAAGCGCCTTGAAGAGCTGCGTGCTGAAAAACAAGAATTGTTGCAAATTGCTTCCGAAATTGAGGGCGCTTATTTGAGTGCGTATGAGATTCGTCCTGCGGGCCGGCATGTTCTTACGATTGGTGAAGACCTCATTCAAGATCAATATGCAGCCATTGTGGAACTTGTAAAAAATTGTTATGACGCTGACTCCCCAGATGCAGTGATTGTTTTTCGCGGTATTCCGGAAGATGATTGCCTTGAGATACGAGTTGAAGATCATGGGCATGGCATGTCTACAAAAGATATTATCAACAAATGGCTTGTTCCTTCTACGGACTACAAGCTGGGCTCGCGCAAAAGCCCCCTTGGCCGCACAATGCAGGGGCGTAAAGGCATTGGCCGATATGCAGCAAGCATATTAGGTGATGATTTAAAACTTCAGACAGTAGATGCTTCTGGTGTTGAAACTATTCTGTATATTCAGTGGCAGCAGCTAGCACAGTATCAATATTTAGATCAAATTCAAGTTCCTATAAAGACGAAGCAAACAAGCAGAAAACCAGGAACCATTTTAACAATGCATTCTCGGCTAAGTGAAAATGATTATTGGACCGAGAAAGCCTTTAGGAAGTTGCGTTTTGAATTGAAAAAACTAATCCCTCCTAAAGCGGATGGCACATTTGATACTAGTTTTGAGATTACTCTTACGTTTGATAACTTCTTCCCAAACAAGAATGATAATGGAAGCGAAACTATAAAACCGTACCCCATTTTGGATTTTTATGATTATCGCATCAGCGGGGATATTTCTGCTGATGGTTCTGGCACACTGAGATACGAAAACAAAAAAATCAAGAATGGTGCTGTCGAACACATTTCGTTTGATTACGGTCTTACGGGTTGTGGCGCACTTACGATTGATATCCGTGTTTACGATCGTGACAAAGACGCAATCGATCAGTTAATTTCAAGAGGACTCCAAGATGAAAGTGGAGATTATGTAACCAAGCAGCAAGCACGTCAATTGCTTAATGATGTGAACGGCATTGGCGTATACAGAAATGGTTTTAGAATTCGGCCATTAGGAGATGCAGACTTTGACTGGCTCAAGTTAAATGAGCAGCGTGTTCAAAACCCATCCATGAAAATTGGTAGTAATCAAGTAGTTGGTTATGTACACGTTGAATCCGAAGAAATCTCCGGTCTTGAAGAAAAAAGTGCTCGGGATGGATTAAAGAATAATGCTGCATATGAATCGTTGAAGAAAATAACTTGTGCGGTCATTATGGAACTCGAACAGCGACGCTTTATATTCAGAAGAAAGTTAGGGTTATCGAATCCTGCCAAAAAGCTGGAGCGACAATTAGAGGGGTTATATGATTATACTCCTTTAAAAAAATCCGTTTCAACGACACTTGAAAAAGCAGGGATGCCTGTTCCTGTTATTGAGGAAATAACGGATATTATTTCAAAAGAAGAACATAAGAAGATTGAAGCTATTGTAGAAATCAAGCGTGCAGTCGCAGTCTATCAAGGTCAAGCAACCCTTGGAAAAATAATAAACATCATCTTACATGAAGGCCGTCGCCCGCTTAATTACTTCAAGAATCAAATCCCAAATCTTCGCTTCTATGGAGAACGATTTACACAGAAGAAG
>CAYMWT010000278.1:0-3100 GCA_964394055.1 uncultured Oscillospiraceae bacterium | reverse complement strand
TACAGTTCGTGTGTTATATGGCACGCCATACTCCTAAGCGGTAGGTCGGAGGTTCGAATCCTCTCTGGGGTGCCAAAGGAAACGCTGCAAGCCTTCAAACAGGCTTGCGGCGTTTTCGTGGGAATTCAACAAATATAATAGAAATAGAGGAGTTATAACTTGATTTTCTTTATATATCTGTTATAATGGCTCCGTTCGCTGTATAGAGATTGAGAAAACGGAGGATAAAATGGTAAACACGGAAGAATCCATTACTGAAAACAAGATGGGCGTTATGCCTGTTGGAAAGTTGGTTTTTAATGTATCCCTGCCCATGATGATTTCCATGCTGGTGCAGGCTATGTACAACATCGTGGACAGTATGTTTGTTGCCAGACTGTCGGAAAGCGCTTTGACAGCGGTATCCCTGGCATTCCCGCTGCAAACCTTACTGATTGCCGTGGGTGCGGGTACCGGCGTAGGTATGAACGCGCTGTTGTCCAAATCCCTGGGAGAAAAGGATTTTGACAAGGCAAACGCTACCGCTAACAACGGCGCCCTGATTTTTGTGTTGAGCGGTATTCTGTTCCTGATTGTGGGCAGTACCGCAGTCAAACCCTTTTATGCCGGACAGATTGGCAATGCTGACCCCGTGATTATGGAGTACGGTGTGTCCTACCTGACCATTGTCATGGTCTTCTCTATTGGATTGATGCTTCAATTCTTCTTTGAACGGTTGCTGACTTCCACCGGAAAAACCTTTTTCAGCATGGTCTCACAGCTCAGCGGCGCCATTACCAATATCATCCTGGATCCCATTATGATCTTTGGCCTGCTGGGATGTCCTGCCATGGGTGTTGCCGGCGCTGCGGTGGCCACGGTAATCGGGCAGTTCGTCGGCGCGTTTGTAGGGGCCTTCTGCCATTTTAAATTTAACCATGAGATCTCGCTCTCCCTGAAGGGGTATCGTCCCAACGGGAAAATCATCTGGAATATCTATCAGGTGGGTATTCCTTCCATCGTGATGCAGTCCATTGGCTCTGTCATGACCTATAGCATGAACCTGATCCTGATGAGCTTTTCCGCCACGGCAACCGCGGTATTCGGGGTATACTTTAAGCTGCAAAGCTTCTTCTTCATGCCGGTCTTCGGCCTGAACAACGGCATTACCCCCATTATCGCCTACAGCTATGGGGCACGGCAGCGCAAGCGTATGCTCAAGACCATTCGTCTGAGCATGGGGATTGCCTTCTGTCTGCTGCTGGCAGGCTTTGCTGCCTTCCAATGCGTACCGGAGCTGCTTTTGGGCTTCTTCGATGCTTCCGAGGAGATGCTGGTCATTGGCGTACCTGCCCTGAGAACCATCTCCTTCAGCTTCCTGATTGCCTGGTTCTGCATCATTGCCGGTACTGTGTTCCAGGCTCTGGGACACGCTGTGTTCAGCCTGATCGTGTCTGTTATGCGTCAGCTGGTGGTACTGGTTCCGGTTGCCTATGTTCTGGCAAAGCTTGGCGGCATCCACGCCGTGTGGTGGTCTTTCCCCATTGCGGAGCTGATGTCCGGATTGATGTCCGGTATCTTCCTTGCGAAAATTTACCGGAAGGTCATTCGCCCCCTGCCAGAGGGAAAAGAGTAAAGAAAAAACGTGGCTGTCGGCGTTTTGCCCAGCCACGTTTTTGCTTGTTAGTCTTGTTTATCCTCGTAGTTTAAGACTTCCTTGGGAATGAACACAGGACGATCCTTGGTCTGTTCAAAGGTTCTGCCCACATATTCTCCGATGATGCCGATGCAGAAAAGCTCCATGGAGCTGAAGAACAGCAGCAGTACAATAACGGTGGCATAACCGGGAACCGAAATTCCCCGGGTCAGCTTTTCCACAATCACCCAGATCAGATAGAGAATGGCCGCACAGCCGGAGACGGTGCCAAGCACCGTAGCCAGCCGCAGGGGAGCGGTAGAGAACCCGATGATTCCCTCCAGGGCATATTCCAGCAGCTTCCAGAAGTTCCACTTTGTGGTCCCGGAGGCTCGCTCACAGGCGGTATAGGGAATGAATTCCGTATCATATCCCACCCAGGCGAAAATCCCTTTGGAAAACCGGTGGTATTCCCGCAGCTCCAGGATGCTGTCACGAACACTCCTGCGGAAGGTGCGGAAGTCGCTGGCATCCGGCTGCAATGTCACCTTGGACAGCTTGTTGATAATGGCATAAAAGCTCTTTTTAAAGAAGGAAAGCACCTTTCCCTCCCGCCGACGATCCTGATACGCGGCGACCACATCAACCTCCGGCTTTTCGTCCAGGATTCTTACCATGTCCCGGACGATCTCCGGCCGCTGCTGAAGATCCGCGTCGATCAGGGAGATGTATTCCCCGGAGGCATATTGCAGTCCCGCGTAGATGCCGGATTCCTTTCCGAAATTCCGGGAGAAGGAGATGACTTTCACCGGGCACCTCTGGGCAGCATACAGCTTTTTCAGGTTGTGGAGGGTAGCGTCCTTGCTGCCGTCGTTGATGAATACGATCTCATAATCGTAGCCGCAGTCCTGGAAAGCGGTAATCACCGCGTCCTGGAAGAGAGCCACATTTTCTGCCTCATTGTAGCAGGGGACAACCAAAGATAGCTTCATATTTTTCACCGTGCTTTTGAAGAATTTCCTTCATTATATTCCCCCTGCCGGAGATAGTCAAGGAAAATCCTGGTTTTCTCTTGACAAACGGAATACAATCCGGTAAAATGTGAGCAAATGCAGGGAACAGGAGGTTCCGTATTTTGCCCCTTCAGAGAGTGCGCGGTTGGTGAAAGCGCATATGGACGGATGCGGATGGTCGCCTGGGAGCTGACTGCCTGAAGAAGCAGTAGGGCAGTACGGGTAAGCCCGTTATCGCTTTTTTGAGTGCCCGGCATTCCGGGAATTCAGGTGGTACCGCGGAAAATGTATTTTTCGCCCTGAGAGACTTATCTCTCGGGGCGTTTTTTCATGAAAAAAGGAGTTAGTAAAATGGCAAGAGAATTACCAAAGGTCTACGAACCTCAGCAGGTGGAGGCCCGGATTTATGACATGTGGCAGGAGGGCGGCTATTTCCACGCCGAGGCGGACAGCAGCAAAAAGCCCTTTACCA
>CAYMWT010000277.1:0-3158 GCA_964394055.1 uncultured Oscillospiraceae bacterium | reverse complement strand
TAAATCTTACGGCTTAGGTCGGGTTGTCTTTCACCAAAGGAAACCTGTCGTTGCCGCCCAGGCCGTTTCCGTTTGATCCCTTCGTCCAGGTGTTGCCGAGTCCTGGCTACCCGATTGCCACTGAGACCGTACTGCAATCCCCTGTCTGCTCCTTTCAGACAGCCTAGGTGTTTTCCACCGCAGAATGAATCATAGTTTTAGCCTCTTTTGCAAGCATGGTTTCCGCAAGCGATAACCGCAGCGGCTATGGCCATAACCGCCAGCGATCTGGTCTTCCTTTCCCACATGCTCACTCAAGGCAGGCTACACTGCACACAGCACACGATTCTGTGCACCGCCTTGCAGGTTCATACTTGATTCGTACGCGATCGGGCCTCATTCCGAGGTTTCCATCGTCGTCGCACAAGGTTCAAGTCTCCACGGAAGCCGGGTCGTATGCGCCATGCCATTGCCGCGCGCCCGGGATCCTTAACCCCCAGCATCCACCCTAAACTGGGCGTAAAAAGCAGACACCAGGGACTTCATCGATGTGCCCTTCAAAGGATTTTTAGGCCCTTCCTGAAAAATGGTCATTCTGACTAGGATACTGCGCCGTCGCTCTGTATTTTAGCATACTTTCCCTGCATATACAAGTATAAAAAAGATATTTGTATATTTTGCATATTCAGGATTTATTCAGAAACTGCTCCTCCACAATGTCCCGATGGGTCACCGGAATCTCCAGAGAAGCAATTTCCGCCTTTGTAAAGAAACACAATTCCCTGGATTCGGCACTGATCCGCATTTCCGGCTCCTCCTCCAATTCCAGTGCGTACACCACAATCACCATCCGCCAGATGCTTCCGTCCCGGAAGGCCGCGATTCTTCCCGGATTGTCATAGACCGCCAGCTTCCGGAACTTCTCCTTTGGGATTCGAAGCCCCAATTCCTCGTAGGTCTCCCGGACGATGGCCTGAAGGCCGGTTTCCGTTTTCTTGCAGCCTCCGCCGATGAGGCCCCAGGTATCACTGTCCCGGCGCCGCTCCAGCAGAAGCCTTCCCTTGCAGGTAATGACGGCATTGGCCCCCAAATGGGCTGGCATGGTGGTTTTGGGCGCGTCCTTGGGGTCACAGTTATAAAAGGTCACAATGGACATATCGCTTTCTCCTTGCTGTATTGAGATATTGTTATTTTACACGATGAATATGAATAATTCCACCATAAACCCTTCCTGCTAGGGAAGCTCTGATTAAATCGGCAAGAGCTGACAGCGGAAGATTTTGGCTCAGACGAAAGTTTGGAAAGTGGTGGAATACTGGATGTATTTCCCACTTTTCAAACTGCACGGCTGGGGCAAAAGATTCGCTGCTCAGCCGCAGACGATTTATTCAGAGTTTCCCTAGTAAATTGTCCGGATTAAATACCAGGTATGGCTTCGCATGGCATATTTCAGCTCAAAAAACCGGCGTCTGTCCCCAATGGTGGCACGGCAGAGAAATACCGTAGCCTCCATGCCCACATACTCCACCACACTGGTTTCCACGATTTCGTCAATATCCACCCGCAGAAGAGACTGATCTGCCTGGGGAATCCGCAGCCGCAGCGGGCGCAAACACCCGTCTGCTGAGCTGAAGGAAATCACATCTATGGGACAGCTGCTGCGCTCCATATTCTCACGCCTCCTGTTTTTGTTTTCATTATAGCACGTTTGTTCGAATATTGCAAGAGGGAATTTCTGGTTGCATATTCCCTGCCAGTCTGGTATAATTTTCTCACAAGGAGATGTTTTTATGAATCTCTTACGTCTTTTTGGTCTTGGCAGCCAAGGAATTCTGAACAAAAACCATTTTGTTTCAGGCTCTGTGGTGATGGTAAGCCGTTGCTGGTGGCTCAAGGTCAATACCAAGCCGGTGCGTCGTTTTCCCGGAGACGGGGCGGTGTATCCTCACATTGTCACCTTTACCTATCAGGTGGACAATGTTTCCTATACGGGAAAGCTCTTTATTCCCCTGCGCTATCGTGTACCCCAAAAGGGCGAAACCATCCCTGTATATTACGATCCGGGAAAGCCAGAGCGCTATGCCTGCTATGCTTTTGGCCCGGCTGTGCAATCTCTATAACTCAAAAGACAGATTGGAGAACTCCTATGCTGAAATATCCCTGTCTGGTGCTTGACCATGACGATACGGTGGTGCAGAGCGAGGCTACCGTCAACTTTCCCTTCTTCCAATACATCCTTGGCCAGTGGCGTCCCGGCCGCACGGTGACCCTTCCGGAATATGTGGAGGGCTGCTGTAATCTGGGCTTTGCCAATATGTGCCGGGAGCGCTACGGCTTTTCCGAGCAGGAGCTGGTAGATGAATACTTAGGCTGGAAGGAATACATCAAGACCCATATCCCCATTCCCTTTCCCGGTATCAAAAATATCATCCGGCGGCAAAAGACGGAAGGCGGATATATTTGCGTAGTGTCCCACTCCTGCATCCAGAACATCACCCGTGACTATGAAACCTATTTTGGTGTTCTGCCCGACGATATCTACGGCTGGGATCTTCCGGAGGAAAAGCGAAAGCCCAGCACCTTTCCCCTGGAGGATATCATGGCAAAGTACAACCTAACACCCAGGGAGCTTCTGGTGGTGGACGACATGAAACCCGCCTGGGAAATGGCCCACAGGGCCGGGGTTCCCATTGCCTTCGCCGCCTGGGGCAGGCAGGACTACCCGGAAATCCTTGGGGAAATGCGAAGGCTGTGTGATTTTTCCTTTGATTCTACAGAGGCCCTGGAGAAATTTCTCTTTGAAGACTAACCTGTCCGGGTTTTAACCTCTTGACAAGAATGGTATAATTATCTATAGTATTCCACACAGAACCATCTGAGGAGGTGAGCAGTCTGGAAAAAGCAGGTATCAAAGTCATGGCCCGAAACCGGGAAGCCTATCATGAATACTTTGTGGAAGAAGAATTCGAGGCAGGCATCGAGCTGACCGGTACGGAGGTCAAATCCATCCGGGCAGGCACCCTGAATCTGAAGGACGCCTGGTGCGGCATCAAGGACGGCGAGCTTCTCTTAAACCAGATGCACATCTCCCCCTACGATCATGGAAACCGGTATAACCCCGACCCTAAGCGGGTGCGGCGTCTGCTGATGCACAGGCGTGAGATCATGCGGCTCTATGG
>CAYMWT010000276.1:0-3222 GCA_964394055.1 uncultured Oscillospiraceae bacterium | reverse complement strand
GGTAGAACGGACATGGCCCATGGCCTCGGCGGAGGCGTCAGAGCAGCCGCTCTTGCCCCGGGCGCCGGTGTACTTGCAAATGGACACACCATAGTTGACCATGGAATTGTTCCGCTTGTCGCAGGTCTCGGCGAAGTTGGGATCAAAGGCGTTGGACACATCGGCGCTGAGGCAGAAGGACTTGGCAAAGCAGTTTTCCAGTGCCACGCCCTGAGCGGCGCAGAGGTTGCCCATGAGGTGCTCGAAGTAGTGGCTCTGCATACCGGAAATGCCGATGGAGCCAATCTCCTCCTTATCCGCCAGAATGCATACGGCAGTCTTGGCGGGGTTCTCGATGGAGAACAGAGCCTCCAGCTCGGCATAGGCGCAGACCCGGTCATCGTGACCGTAGGAGCTGATCAGGCTCCGATCCAGGCCAACCTCCCGGCACCGTCCGGCAGGCACCATGGTCAGCTCGGCGGACTGGAAGTCGTACTCAATGAGGCCGTACTTTTCGTTCAGCAGCTGCATGATGTGCAGCTTTACCAGGTCGGCGCCCTCACCCTCCAGAGGCTCGGTGCCCAGGATCACATTCAGCTGCTCGCCCTCAATGCCCTTGGCCAGGGTCTTTTGCATCTGATCCCCTGCCAGGTGAACCAGCAGGTCGGAGATCATCAGCACAGGGTCGCTGTCGTCCTCACCGATGGTAACATTGACCACGGTGCCATCCTTCCGGTATACCACCCCATGGATGGCCAGAGGAACGGTGGGCCACTGGTACTTCTTGATGCCGCCGTAGTAGTGGGTCTTGAAGTAGGCGATCTCCGTCTCCTCGTAGAGGGGGTTGGGCTTCAGATCCAGCCGGGGAGAGTCCACATGGGCAGCGCAGATGTTGACGCCTTCACTCAGGGGCTGGGTGCCGATGACGGCCAGGGCGATGGACTTATTCCGGTTGTTGTAATAGATCTTGTCACCGGGCTTGCAGTCCATGCCGGGGGCAAAGGGCTTGAAGCCCAGGCTTTCCGCCTTGGCAACAGCCCAGGCGGTGGCTTCCCGCTCGGTTTTGCAGGCGTCCATAAAGGCCATGTACCGATGGCAGTAGTCGTTCATTTCCTTGCGCTGCTCAGCGCTGATGCGGGTATAGCCATTCTTGGGAGCCATGAGCAGGGACTCCCGGAGTTCTTCAGTGGTCATAGGGATTCTATCTCCTTTGCGAAATGTTATGATACCATTATACCGTGCTGCCGCAAAAAAGCAAGGCATTTGTCACAAAAGGCCGCCTGGGTTCCGTTGTTTTCCAGCACATAGTCGCAGCGCTGACGAAACCAGGCTTCATCATGCTGGGCGGCAATGCGGCTGCGGGCATAGGCCTCGGTGATGCCGTCCCGGGCCATGAGCCGCTTTACACGCTCCTCCTCCGGCGCGGTGACGGCCACAGTCAGGTCACACAGTTCCGCAAGTCCCCCCTCGTATAGGCCAAAGGCATCGATGGCCGCGAGAGCTGGTTTCTGGTCAAGCTGCTGCAAAACTGCCTGTTTTACGGCATCATGGGTGATCCGGTTCAGATCCAGCAGGGCATCCGGATCCGAAAAGACCAGAGCGCCCAGCTTTTTTCGTTGCAAGCTGCCATTTTCCACGGTGCCGGGGAACTGGGCTTCAATGGCGGAAAGCAGGGCCTTGTCCGTCTGTAAAAGTCCGTGGTAGATTTCGTCACAGTCCAGCACCAGACCGCCCTGTTCCCGGATCAGGTTCAGCAGGGTGGTTTTTCCACAGCCGGTGCCGCCGGTGATGCCAAGAATCATACCTCTTCCTCCGCGTTTACAATGTGGAAGGCCGCCGCTTTTTTCAGCCGGTTCTGAACGGCATAGGCAACGCCCCCGCCCTCCGGGCACCGGGCATAGACCTGATGAATGGAAGGGTTATCCAGCTCCCGCAGAGCGGCAAACAGTCCCGCGGACAGGGTGTTCACGTCTGCCTCCTCACCATAGGCCAGGGGATTGCAGTCCCCGTACAGGGGCAGCTCCTCCCGGAAGCACAGCACCCGGTCGCCTGGGGTAAAGTGGCGATGAATGTAGGCAGCGGCTTTTTCCCGGCTTCCGGAGACAATGACCACAGGCTCAGAGGGGGCATAGTGGCGATATTTCATGCCAGGGGCCTTCACCACGGCGTCCTTGTCGATCTGGGCAGTGACGGCCTTGTCCACCACCAGATCTCCCAGAACCTGGATCAGCTGTTCCGGGGTGATGCCGCCGGGACGAAGGAGCCTGGGCCGATCCTCCGTCAGATCCACAATGGTGGATTCCACACCCACCCGGCAGGGGCCGCCGTCCACCACAGCGGCGATCCGTCCGTTATGATCGTGGAGCACATGCTCCGCGGTGGTGGTGGAGGGCTTCCCGGAAATATTCGCGGAGGGCGCGGCAATGGGCACCCCGGAAAGCCGGATGATCTCCCGGGTGACAGCGCTGTCCGGGCATCGGACGGCCACGGTGGAAAGACCGGCGGTGGTACGCCTGGGCACGCAGTCCCGGGCAGGGAGCACCATGGTCAGCGGCCCGGGCCAGAAGGCTTCTGCCAGGTCATAGGCGGCCTTGGGAATGTCATGGCAGAAAAGGGCCATCTGGGAGGCGTCGCAGATATGCAGAATCAGTGGGTTATCCTGAGGACGACCCTTGGCCTCAAATATTTTAGCCACGGCCGTTTCATTCAGGCCGTCGGCACCCAGACCATAGACGGTTTCCGTGGGGATGGCCACCAGCTCTCCCTGACGGATGAGCTGGGCGGCAAGAGCCGGGGTCTGGGGATCTTCAGAGGAAAATACGCGTGTCAGCAAAGGAAACACCTCGAAAAATGTGCCCTCTCAGTCACGGCGCTATGCGCCGCGACAGCTCTCCCGGAGGGAGAGCCAAGGGCGTGGTTCAAAAAGGTAGCTGCTCAAAATTTAGGAAACCCACTTGGCTCCCCCTTTGGGGGAGCTGGCTCGCGAAGCGAGACTGAGAGGGTTACCGCAGCAAAGGCAAACAAACCGGGGCTGCCTCATGGAGACAGCCCCGGAAATGGGTCAATTTTACACGGTGGGCTGGTTGGCTGCCTCGATGATTTTCACGAACTTCTCGGGAACCAGGGAAGCGCCGCCGATCAGGCCGCCGTCGATATCGGGCTGAGCCAGCAGCTCGAAGGCGTTCTTCTCGTTCATGGAGCCGCCGTACAGGATGGAGATGGCACGGGCATTCTTGGAGGAAT
>CAYMWT010000275.1:0-3271 GCA_964394055.1 uncultured Oscillospiraceae bacterium | reverse complement strand
GGCGCACAAGGAGTGCGCTAAGCAGACTGCAACCTTTCCGTCGGAAAGCCCCAAAGGGGATTTTCGACGGTCTGAGCCTTCCCCTTTGGGGAAGGCGGCAGTCCGAAGGGCTGACGGATGAGGTGCTTCAGTTCTGGAACCGGGTCAAAACCTTGACCACCTCACCCAACCTCGCTTACGCTCGGCCACCCTCCCCAAAGGGGAGGGCTTTCTACCCCAGGACGTTGCTTTGTTCATAATTTGTTATCCCTTTTTCTTTTTTTCTGTGTTATACTGCGGGAAAAAGAGGTATCCTTGGAAAAGGAGTGAGTATGATGCAGCCGAAAATGTGCAGCAAATGTAAAAAGAATATCGCCGTTGTCTTCATAACCAAGGTGGAAAACGGCGTCACCATGAACGAGGGCTATTGCCTGAAATGCGCCAGAAGCCTGGGTATCCCTCAGATCGACCAGGCGGTAAAGCAGATGGGCATTTCCGAGGACGACCTGGATCTGCTCAGCGACGAAATGAGCAGCATGTTCGGTCAGCGGGATGACGAGGAGGATCACGACGACGATGAGATCGATTCTCAGACCGCCACCTTCCCACTGCTGAACCAGCTCTTTGGCAGCAATCCCAATCCACCAGCCCAGCCCTCCCGTCCTTCCAGGAAGGAAGAGAACCAGGACGAAAAGCCCAAGAAGAAAAACAAAAAGCACAAATTCCTGGACAGCTACTGTATGGATCTGACCGGCCGAGCCCGGGAAGGGAAGCTTGACAAGGTCATTGGCCGGGACATGGAGACGGAACGGGTGATCCAGATTCTCAACCGCCGTCAGAAGAACAACCCCTGCCTTATCGGTGAGCCGGGCGTTGGCAAGACTGCCATCGCCGAGGGCCTGGCCCAGCGGATCGTGGCAAAGGAAGTGCCCTACAAGCTGTGGGACAAGGAAGTGTTCCTGCTGGATCTGACCGCCCTGGTGGCCGGTACCCAGTTCCGGGGCCAGTTCGAAAGCCGTATGAAGAGCCTGATCGGGGAGATCAAGGAGTGCGGCAACATCATTCTGGTGATCGACGAGGTACACAACCTGGTGGGCGCGGGTGACGCGGAGGGTTCCATGAATGCTGCGAACATCCTGAAGCCTGCCCTGTCCCGTGGGGAAATTCAGGTCATTGGCGCCACCACCTTCGCCGAGTACCGGAAATACATTGAAAAGGACGCGGCTTTGGAGCGCCGGTTCCAGCCTGTGACGGTGGCAGAGCCTACCATTGCCGAGGCAAGCCAGATCATCCAGGGCATTGCCAAGACCTACGCCGAGTTCCACAACGTGGAGATTTCTCCCGAAATTGCCCATCAGTGCGTGCTGCTGTCCGAGCGGTACATCACTGACCGCTTCCTGCCGGATAAGGCCATCGACCTGCTGGATGAGGCCTGCTCCGATGTGAATTTGCAGTGCAAGGCCCTGTCCGAGCTGGCCCAGCTCCGGAAGGAACGGGACGATTACGAGCTGGAGCTGCGGATGCTCAGTGAGCAGACTGAGGATCCCAACTATGAGCGGCTGGCGATTCTCCGCAGCAAGCTGATGCAGCTGGCCCCCAAGATCGAGGAGCTGGAAGCCCAGCCCAAGCCTGCGGTGACCATGGAAAATCTGGCCAGGATCATTGAGCTGTGGACGAAGATCCCGGCCTCCAAGATCAAGGCCCAGGAATACGAGCAGATCAAGGGCCTGCCGGAACGGTTAAAGCAGCACATTGTGGGCCAGGACGAGGCGGTGGACGCCGTGTCCCGGGCCATCCGCCGGAACCGGGTGGGCATCTCTCCCAAGAAGAAGCCTGTGTCCTTCATCTTCGTCGGCCCCACCGGTGTGGGCAAAACCGAGCTGGTAAAGCAGCTGGCGGACGATCTGTTTGACAGCGTGGACAGCCTGATAAGGCTGGACATGTCGGAATACATGGAAAAGCACACGGTCTCCAAGCTCATCGGCTCCCCTCCGGGCTATGTGGGCTATGACGAGGCCGGGCAGCTGACGGAGAAGATCCGCCGCAGACCCTACAGCGTGGTGCTCTTTGACGAGATCGAGAAGGCCCACCCGGACGTGCTGAACGTGCTGCTTCAGGTGCTGGACGACGGACGGATCACCGATGCCCAGGGAAGGGTAGTGAACTTCGAGAACACCATCATCGTCATGACCTCCAACGCCGGATCTGAGGGACGGGTTGGCGGCCTGGGCTTTGGCCGGACGGAGAACGACATGGTGAAGGAAAAGACCATGGTGGCCCTCCGGGAATTCCTGCGGCCGGAGTTCCTCAACCGGGTGGATGAAATCATCACCTTCAACCACCTGACGGAAGAACACTTCCTGGGTATTGCGGAGATTATGCTGAAGGAGCTGAAGGAGAGCCTGGCCCTCCGGGGTCTGAGCCTAAGCTGGTCGGAGGAACTGAAGAAGCTGCTGGTGAAGAAGGCCTACTCTGCGGTATATGGCGCACGGAACCTGCGGCGGACGATCCAGCGGGAACTGGAGGATCCCATCTCCCAGGCGATCATCGATAGCTTTGACAGTCCTATTTCCTCCATTTATGTGGACGCGGATGGGGACAATGTGAAGCTGGATATAAAGTAACTGAAAAATCCCGGGAATGAAAAATTTCCCGGGATTTTTTGTAAGGTTTTCCCGTTTCCCACGTCTAATGGGCAGAAGGAGATGAGAAGCGTGACAGAATTTGAAACCGTCTACCGTACCTATTTCCGGGACGTGGAGCTGTACCTCCGGGCCATCTGCAAGGATGAAGCTCTGGCGGAGGAGCTGACAGAGCAGGTGTTCTTTCAGGCTCTGAAGGCCCTGCCCAGGTTCCGTGGAGACTGCGATATCCGTACCTGGCTGTGTGCCATGGGGAGAAATTGCTACCTGTCCCACCTGCGCAAAAGCCGCCCCACGGAACAAATCGACGAATTGCAGATCCCCGACCCGGCCAAATCCATTGAGGAGCAGATCATCGATCGGTCTCAGGCTATGGTCATTCATCGTCTCCTTCACGACCTGCCAGAACCGTACAAAGAGGTCTTCTCCCTGCGGATCTTTGGACAGCTTTCCTTTGAGGACATTGGAAGCCTGTTCGGGCGGACGGCAAACTGGGCCTGTGTGACCTATCACCGGGCAAGACGGAAAATTCAGGAGCAAATGGAGGGTTACATATGAACATTTCCTGTAATGTGATTCGGGACATCCTGCCGCTGTACGCGGAGGATATGGTGTGTGATGAGACGAAGAAGCTAGTGGACGAGCATCTG
>CAYMWT010000274.1:0-3328 GCA_964394055.1 uncultured Oscillospiraceae bacterium | reverse complement strand
AATATTCGCTGTCATTTTCCGGGAATGTGGCTCAAGTACATATTAGCATTTACATTTGGTGAAGATGCATTAATGAAATGGAAAACGACTGCCGGGAATCTCCTTGAAATTGGAACTGACAATACACAATACGCAAAACGCTATAATGAGGATGTTCTTTCAGCCTTTGCGCTGTTTCGTGACCTCTATGTGAAGGTGTTACGGAGTACACCCAAGCTGAATATTTCCTTTCACTATGCAACCTATGCAGCCGAAATTCACCCTAATGTGCAGGCTCAAGCCGATGAACTCAAGGAAATGGTTCATAGACTCTTTCCTAGCAGAAAAACTACAGTAACGGTGAGGTTCTGGGGTGCCGAGGAATTGCTTTTTGCCGCACAGAGCCAATCTGAGCACAAATTGAATCTCCCTCTTGCAGAAACCCCAATCAATATTGGTCTCCATCAGGACTATGTCGCTCTGGTGAATCTTGCCAAGTATTATCGTTTCATCACCGATGAGAATGGTAACCTTAGAAAGTACATCTTTGAAGCAAACGTTCGTGATTATCAAGGTCACAATACAGTAAATCAGGACATTGAACATACCCTCGCAACAACTTCCGGAGAAGATTTCTGGTGGCTTAATAACGGAATTACTTTGCTCACAGACGAAGCCACGCTGGCTACAAGCAAGGAACTGGTTCTGACTGAACCAGCAGTTGTAAATGGACTGCAAACATCAAACGAGATTTTCCGACATTTTCAGGCCAATCCTGATGCTCTCGTAACCGAAGCTCGAAATGTTTTGGTGCGGATTATTGTCCCGGAAAGTGAAGATTCCCGTGATAGAATAATCTTAGCAACCAATAATCAAACAAATATTCCCAAATCTTCTCTACGTGCAAACGATCCGATTCACTGGCAAATTGAATTGTATCTAAAGGGACGTGGCTTGTACTATGATCGCCGGAAGAATTACTATAAAAATCTGGGAAAGAAGAGCAACGAGATTATCAGTGTATCTTTTCTTGCTCAGTGCATGATCTCGCTTCTCCTGCAAAAACCTAACTACGCACGAGCTCGTCCCTCTACACTTTTAACACAGGATGATACTTACAATGCCCTATATATTGAAAATCAGAATTTGGATGTATTCTACCACGCAGCAAAACTTGGAAGAATCATTGAATTGTGCTTGAAGAAGTCAAATGTATATTCTCAGGCGCAAAAGAATGATATTCTTTTTTATGTTATCTACTACGCTGTTGCTCAAAAACTTGGAAAGGTCCAAATTCCTGCGTCTGATATTAAAGAGCTTGATTTGGCTCTCTATACTGATGAATATATTCTAGAGATTGCCGCTCAGGTATTTACTGAGTATAATCGATTGGGTGGAGATGGAAAGGTTGCTAAAGGTGCAGAGCTTATAGAAGCGCTTAAGAATACTATTTCTGGCAATAAAGTTTCTGTTCCTGTCTAAGCTTAATTTCAAATGAGCTCCTAAAAAGCATGATCTAACATCAATCACCAAGTATCCTCTAGCAACTCAATTTTATTTTGATACCCCAGCAAAATAGAATCCACAAAAGGAATTAAAGAATCCATTGCATAAATGCTCCGTACCTCTTCTTCCGTTGGCAGCTTCGACAGATCCACCAGATTCTGGCTCTGAACATACCCCAAAAGCTGCCGTTCTGTATTTCGGAAGCTGTTCACTGCAATGTTCACCAGGTCATCATATTCAGGCAGTTTTGGATTTTGCCAGAACATCGAGTTTCCGGAATCAAAAATTGGTGCCATGCCAATAAACTCCAGCGTCTTGGCATTCCGGAGGACACCAAAATTATTCAAATGGCGGTCGGTGTTCGTCAGGATAAAGTCCGTCAGAATCTGATATTCCAGGAAGGATCTTACGGTATTCTCTGCGAGTCCATGTTCCTCACAAACACGGATGAAATGTTCGTATACGGACACAGCATTGTCTTTCTTCCTGGATTCTACTACATCAATAGCGGGAATTAGTTCAATCTCATCAGAGGTAAAACTCTCACAGATACAGTAAATCTGATGGCTTCCGTCCATCTTTATGGGGGAATAAGAGACAAACGGCTGCTTGCCCTGCTTTTTATGGAGCAGGGTGGCAAGGATTTCATTCAGACTTTCCTGAGAATTGCCGCCGTGATTTCCCTTGATCAGGCACCGTTTCCCCTCAGAAATGATCCACTTTTTTCTTAATTCGCCCTGAACGGAAGAGCTGGGGGAGAAGGCAGGGAACTGTTGGATCTCATGCGTTTCCTGCTCAAACTGCATATCGCCAACCGGGTCCCGGAAATCGTTGGTGAAGAGGTTAATGTCCGCCCATCCCAGTTCCATGTCCAAGGGCCGAATCCAGTAGTGGTCTGTAAGGCTCAGGCCCAGGTTTCTAACCAAGTATTCCTGGGGTGTTGCAATACCCAGTTGCTCCAGAATCCTTTGAATTTTACCCTGGCTGATCGGAACGGCCCGGCGAAGCCACCATTTCCTAAGGGCAGCAGAGTCCATATTTCCGCCTAAAGGCAGCAGCTCCGGATGGACTGGTTTCGCCACACGAAGCATTGCCCCAGAAACTCCATCAATGGTAACGGCGCACACCGGTTCATCCCGGTGCATCAGGCTAAACAGCTTTTCTTCCATTCGGTTCACCAGCTTTCAAATTCATTTTCCCGGAAACGGATCTCTTCTATTTTTGCTTCCATTTGCAATACCGCCGCATCCATGAGGCATGGCAGCATGGCAGGCGTAAAAACGGCCTGAAAAGGAAGCCGATATGCCGTACCATCGTAATAGAACAGGGTAGAAATGTGGTTGTTGCTGCATACCCAGCGGCCTGCTGTCTGGTATTTTTCACAGTAAAAACGCAGTCCCTGGATCGTTTGGCTGTCCAGCCGGTTTGTTGGCAGGATCGGTGCTCCGACGGAATCATCCAGCAGGAGGTCTTCCATAGAGCACCCCAAAGTTGTAGACAGCCGCAGCAGGGTGTCGCCATTGGCAGACGCCAGGTTCTTATGTCCCTGCTCATAGTCCTGCAAGGAGCGAAAGTTGATGCCGCTTCTCTGGGCCAATTCCCGTTGGGTTATATTTCTGTTTTTTCGAATTTCACGCAGTCCCATGGCTAACACCTCCTTTACCATCATTATACGCATTTTAGCGTATAATAGTCAAGCTATATTTGGAAAACTTTTTCCGGTATGACAGACAAGCACATACAACGCTTTCGTTCAGAGAGAAACATTATCCGGCAGCGAATGAATTGCTGCCGGATAATGCTGTAACATATAAACGAGATAACCCAGATGCCAATACATTTC
>CAYMWT010000273.1:0-3329 GCA_964394055.1 uncultured Oscillospiraceae bacterium | reverse complement strand
ACATGGATTATGTGATATTCTTGATTTTGTCGAAAAACGCTTACACAAAATTTTCCGCCGGGCCACAATTTGTGCTTCCGAAAGCAAAACCACGCTTGTTCTCGTCATATCAGGCGGGAGTGTAGTATATCCTATGGGACTAGTCAATCCTACTGAACGCAAAATGAGAGAGCAGTTTCCGGTTTGTCCGGGGACTGCTCTCCTTTTTTATCCTTTATCCAGTTGTGAACGGACAGTTGCTTTTCGTCCAGGTTTCTTTTTGTTGATGATTACCGGACACTCCAAGTCCATGCACTCGCAGCTTATGAGCTGTCCACCACACACAGGACACCGTTCCAAATCACAGCCCCAATGGTGATAGTTACCGGAAAGTGCATTGCAGTCTCCGCAGCGTTCCCCATGAAAGCCCCGGAATAGGATGCGCACATACTGTTCTCCACAATGGTACATGACCGCCACCCGGCAGCCGTCCGATTGCATCATATCCTGTCCACAGACCAGGCAACCACTATTGTTCTCCATATTTGTTTCCTCCTTACGCAACGATCAGACGATAAGCTGTCAGAGGTACATACCATGCGGCCACCAACAGGCGCCAGACCAGAACGAAGCCGCCGATTACACCGCCAACGATAAAACCGAAAGCGGCAACAGCAATTCCACCGCCAAAGGATCTGCCACCGGGAATGATCCAAAGACACATTCGATGCAGACCAAAGGGCAGCCCACATAAGATCCACAGCCACACATAATCCAGTGTTCCATCCTTCATGCAGGCGGATTTGAAGATGCAGACCAGCAGCAGGGCGACTGTTGCGGGCAGAACACTTTTTACAACGAAATATTTGATTGCTTCGCCTCGTGTCATAAGGCATGACCTCCTTCCTTACTATCATTATATCAGACCGATTTTTTAAGGCGCTAACAAACTACGAACAATACAGATTATTCCATAAATTTAGCCTTGATCTTTTCGTATCCGGCATAGCCTTCGTCAACGATGCAGCCAATGTCTTCACTGCGTACCGGCTTGCGCTGACCGCAGGACATATTGGTGACAATCAGCACCGCACGGACAGCGTTGAACAGATGGGTGTCAATTTCCTCCTGTTTGCTAGGCCAACCCCGTTTAGGTTCTTCACCAAGACGATGAATGGTGTCCGCCAGCAGGCTCAGTTCTTCCAGGGCACGCTTGCATTTTTCCTCATACCAGCTCTGCATATTGGGCATTTTCCCGGTTACGGTGATTACAGGTCTTTCGCTCATTTTATATTCCTCCTGAAATGTAATATCTATGTGATCCGCAATGCGGTTATTCAATTTCATGGGACCGTTTCGGTTCCTGTTCTTTCTGGACCGGCAGCAGAGAATCGATATTCTGCTTGATGGTCTCCATTTCCCGAAGCTGCTGCTTCGATGCGTTATATCCTGCATACAAGGTGTCTTTCCTGACAGCCAATTCCGCAAGCTCAGCCTCCACACGATCCGCAGAGGGAATGGGAACGGCACCCAGGCGTTTCAGTTCTTTGGCAGCAGCTTCAAAAAGAATGATCTTGCTTTCGTATCCCCGGAGGAATTTTTCCTTATCCGGTGATCTCCTGTATTTATCATAAAGGGGCTTGTACTTGCGGTAGGTAGTGGCATACTTGGCGATCAGGGAAAGGTCTGCAATTCTGCTTTCTATTTCCTTGATGGATGCAAGGGCTCTGTCCCTGGTGTCTGTCAGCGCGGCCAGTTTGGTTTCCAGTTCCTCGTAGGAGCTGATCCCATGCTCTGTAAGGAAGTTGACCGTCCTGGCAGCCTCTTTCAGATTTTGCAGCTTCGCCCAATGCTGGAGCCCGGCACCCTGTTTACTCTGAATATCCATGAGCAAATTGATTTTATCGTCACGCTGCTTCGGCTTCCGGGACGGGCGGGAGCCTCCGGCGATCCGGGAGGTGATGGCTTCCTCCGTATAGTCGATACCCAGGGTCTTTAACCGTGTGAAACGCTCCTGGTCTGAGGCCCGGCAGGAAATGTATGTACCCCGCTTGATCTCATACCCTTCACGCTGCAGGCGGGAAAGAAGATCCTCCAAATCGTTGCAGGCTGGAATCAGACGGTCAATGGCAGCCTTCAGTCTTGCCTTGTAGCTGTTCCCGGCTTTGGCTGCGGTATGCTCAATATAGCTTTTGCCCTTATCCTGTCCGGGGACAATCACGGACAATCCATGTTCCTGGCACAGCCGGTCGCTGGTGCGGCGGATAAAGTGATAGCTTCGCTTATTGCTGTGGTAGTGCTTATGATCCACGAAGCTGACAGCATTGAAAATCAGGTGGTTATGGATATGCCCTTTGTCAACATGGGTGGTCAATACAAATTCATACTTGCCGCCCAAGATCTCCTTAGCAAGCTGCATCCCGATCTCATGGGCTTCCTCCGGGGAGACCTCCCCAGGGGAGAAGGCTTGTATCAGGTGGCGGCCCAAGTTGTAGTTATAGCCCCGGTCAATGGCATGGCGGCGCGTCCATCCAAATTCAATATCCGCGGTCTCTGCGGTGCAGCCATAGGTGGAGATCAGCAGCTTCCCATCCGTTTTGTCTGGATTGCAAATATACGCTATGGCCGCCTTTAGGGTAGACTTAATAGGATGCGTCTTTGTAATTGCCATATTTCTTCAAGTCTTTCCTGGATCTCCTGGATATCTGCCAGATAGACAGAACCTCCGGCATTGACCCGCTTGGCGATCTGATTGATGTTCCGGCCAATGGCAGACAGTTCTCCGGTAAATGCTTTTATATCGTCAGTATCCCATTGAATTATATAACCATCGATTGCCATTTTCCGAAGGTAGGCGCCAATCCTCTGAGTAGGGAGCTGAGCCATCTTCTGCTCAATTAGTTTTCTTTCTTCCGCTGTTACCGGGCAGCGTAAAATAATTGGCCGTTTCCGGTTTGCCATGGCCGATGCCTCCGTTTTTCTCATAAGGGTTTGGGATATCCCAACAAGTATTTTTGCATTTTCGGGATAGGGGCCTGAAAATATAAAAATCGCAAGTGTGGCTACACTTGCTGTGCTTGCTACTGTGTCTTTTCTCTTTGCTTATGTAATACTGAGAATTTGTTTTTGGCAACCTGTATTTTTCCAAATAACGATAATTGTTTTGAACATTTTATTTTCTCTTGCTTATTTCTTGTGAACGCGACATAATAAACCCAAGCACGTTTTCCGTAAATGCTATTTATGTGGAAAGAAAAAATTCGGTCGATTGTAAAATGAAGTTGGACATCTGAAGAAAAGGAATCCATAGTGACTTCCATTGTGGTAGAATGAAGTTCCCCAACACCATT
>CAYMWT010000272.1:0-3338 GCA_964394055.1 uncultured Oscillospiraceae bacterium | reverse complement strand
TCACCGGGCCCATCATGTTGGCGAAGGCGGCGGCACGGGATGCGTTGCTGCGCAGGGTTTCGTTCAGCTCGTCGAATTCCTTCTTGGAGACCTCCTCATGGCAGAAGACCTTGACCACTCTCTGGCCGTTGATCATCTCCTCCACATAGCCGTTGACAGCGCCCAAGGCCCGCTGCTGGCCGATGAAGAACCCGGCGGACTTGCCGGCTACGGTCTTAGTGACCACCACAATTCCCGATACCGTCACCAGCAGCACGCAGGTGAGGATGGGCGAGGTGACCAGCAGGGCGATGAACACCACGATCAGGGTAGCCCCCGCGGAAATGCACTGGGGAATGGATTGGGAAAGCATCTGCCGCAGGGTGTCGATGTCGCTGGTGTACCGACTCATAATGTCGCCTGCGGGATGGGTGTCAAAGTAGCGGATGGGCAGGGTCTGCATATGGGTGAACATCTCGTCCCGGATGGTCTTCTGGGTGCCCTGGCCCACCTTGGCCAGCAGAATGTGCTGGATGAAGGAGGAAAGCATACCGATCAGGTAGATACAGGCAAGCATCCCCAGGAACCTGATCAGGGGCGCGTAGCCCGGGTTTTCCTGGGCCAGCATAGGCGTAATATAGTCGTCCACCAGGGTGCCCAGAGAGGAGGAGCTGACCGTCATGGCAATGGCGGAGAACACAATGCAGAGCACCACGATGATCATGGTCACCTTGTATTCCGCCATGTAGTTCAGCAGCCGGGCTAATGTTTTCTTGGGGTTTTTGGCTTTTCTGCCGTCACCACGCATTTTTGCAGGAGGCATTAGTCTTCCCCTCCTTTCGTCTGGGATTCATAAACCTCACGGTAGATATCCGAGGTCTGCATCAGTTCCTCGTGGGTGCCGCTGGCGGCGATTTTTCCGCCGTCCATCACCAGGATCAGATCCGCGTCCTCAATGGAAGAAACCCGCTGGGCAATGATGAGCTTGGTGGTTCCGGGAATCTCCTCCCGGAAGGCCTTGCGGATCATGGCGTCAGTATGGGTATCCACGGCGGAGGTGGAGTCGTCCAGAATCAGAATCTTCGGCTTCTTCAGCAAGGCCCGGGCAATGCACAGCCGCTGCTTCTGGCCGCCGGAGACGTTGGTGCCGCCCTGCTCGATGTGGGTGTCGTAGCCGTCGGGGAAGCCCTGAATGAAGTCGTCGGCACAGGCCAGGATACAGGCGTGGCGCATTTCCTCGTCGGTGGCGTCCGGGTTGCCCCAGCGGAGGTTATCCTTAATGGAGCCGGAGAACAGCACGTTCTTTTGCAGCACCATGGACACGGCCTCCCGAAGGGCCTCGATGTCGTAGTTCCGAACATCCACACCGCCTACCTTTACCACACCGGTCGTGACGTCGTACAGTCTGGGAATCAGCTGGACCAGGGTGGACTTGCTGGAGCCGGTGCCGCCCAGGATGCCCACGGTCATGCCTGGGTCGATATGCAGGTTGATATTCTCCAGGGCGTTCCGGTTGGCCTTCTCGGAATACCGGAAGGACACGTTCTCAAAGTCGATGGAGCCGTCCTTCACGTCCATCACCGGATCCTTCGGCTCTGCCAGGGTCGGGGTTTCCGACAGGATCTCCGTGGTGCGGCGCAGAGGGGCCCTGGTCATGGTCAGCATGACGAAGACCATGGAAAGCATCATCAGGCTGTTGAGGATCTGGCCGGTATAGGTAAACATGGAAGTCAGCTGTCCGGTGGTAAGGCCCCGGCTGATATCGTTACCAGAGGCGATTACCATGGTGGCTCCCAGGTAGGAGATGACCAGAATGCAGCTGTACACCGCAAACTGCATCAGGGGATTGTTGATGGACATGATCCGTTCCGCACGGACAAAGTCCTTGTAGATGTCGCCGGAAACGGAGGTGAACTTCTCTGTCTCCCGCTGCTCCCGGACGAAGGACTTTACCACCCGGATCCCGTGAATGTTCTCCTGTACCACGTTGTTTAAGCGGTCATAGGTTTTGAATACCCGGTCAAAAATGGGGAATACCAGCCGGATCAGAATATACAGTCCCACTGCCAGCAGGGGCAGAGCGACGCAGTAGGTCAGGCACAGCCTGGGGCTGATGGAATAGGCGTTAAAAGTAGCCAGAATCAGCATCATGGGACAGCGGATGGCCATGCGGATCATCATCTGGAAGGCCATCTGGATATTTGCCACGTCGGAGGTCAGCCGGGTGACAATGCTGGCGGTGGAGAATTTGTCAATATTGCTAAAGTCAAAGGTCTGCACCCGATAGAACATATCATGGCGCAGATTCCTGGCAAAGCCTGTTGCGGCATAGGTTCCGGCAAAGGCCGAGGCCACGCCGAAGCCCAGGGAAACAAAAGCGTACAGCACCAGGATCAGGCCGTATTTCACCACGGCACCCATGTCTCCCATGGTCACGCCCTGGTCCACGATCTTGGCAAGCACCAAGGGGATCTGCACCTCCATGTAGACTTCTCCAGTCATGCACAGGGGGCTGAGCAGTGCCGCCCACTTATACTCCCGGATGGACCGGGCAAGTTTTCGTATCATTTCGTATCTTCCTCCTTTTGCGTTTGCGTTGGGATGCTGCCTCCCAGATTGCGGATGGCCCGGTCCAGGAGACAAAAGAACTGCTCCCGCTCCTCCGGGGTAAAATCCGATACCAGCTTTTCCTCTGTACTGCGGATACCGGCATGGAGTCTGTCCATGCACTGCCTGCCCTTGGGCAGCACCCGGATCCGTTTGCACCGGCGGTCAACTTCATCGGGAATCAGCTCCAGGAAGCCCTTCTTTTCCAGCCGGGACAGGAGCCCCGACACCGTTGGGTGGCTTAAGCCAAAGGCCTCCTCCACATCCCGTGGGCAGGGCATGGTCTTCCGGTGCGTCACAAAGCCAATCACATGGCCCTGGGAGCAGGTCAGATCCATATCCTCCAGAGCCGCACTGATCTGCTGGTCGATCATGGAGAACAGTACCCGAAGCTTCGGGCCGTAATGTTTTTCCTGCATGATATCACCTACTGATAAAATAAAGGTAGCAAGCTACGCATTATTCTAGCACAGCCTATAAGAAGATGCAAGGGAGTTCAAAAAAAGTTTACGTTTTTTTCCATGGGTTGATTTTCCCCCGGCTGCGCATACTACCGGCAGAGGTGAACGCTATGTACGAAAAGGAAAACGAACGGGAACGCACGCCCATCCCCTGGGAAGCGGCGGACCCCAAGATGCCGGTGATTCAGTCCGGGCATTTGGAAAACCGGGTGCGGAATTTTAGTGAATAGTGAAGAAGTAATACTGATATTCAATAAAAAACTTTAATTCGCAGAATTGAAGTTTTTTATA
>CAYMWT010000271.1:0-3375 GCA_964394055.1 uncultured Oscillospiraceae bacterium | reverse complement strand
GGGTTTGCGTTATGGCAAACAAAATGAGCGAGAAGACTCAGATCCTGACGGAAAGCGCGATTATGATCGCCCTGGCTACGGTGCTGAGTCTCCTGAAAATCTGGGAAGCACCCTACGGCGGCTCTGTCACCGTTGTGAGCATGGCTCCCATCATCATCCTGTCCATGCGCCGGGGTGTGAAAACCGGCCTGATGGCAGGCTTCGCCCACAGCATCATCCAGCTGCTTCTGGGCCTGAACAATGTGGCCTGGATTCCCGATGCCGGGGGCATTGTGGTGTGCATCCTGACGGACTACATTCTCCCCTTTACCCTGCTGGGCCTGGGCGGCTGCTTCCGGAATGTGAAGTTCACCGGCAACGACAAAACCAATCTGGTCATCGCCGCCATCCTGGGCACGCTGCTGGTCTGCCTGCTGCGGTACTTCTGCCACATCGTCTCCGGCGCTGTGATCTGGTACGCGCTGGATCTGGAATGGTACGCCGATGATCCCACCCATATCGTCCACAAGTACGGCGCCTGGCTCTTCTCTGTAGTTTACAACGGTGGATACATGGTTCCCGAGACCATCGTTACCACCGTGGCCACCCCCATTCTCTGTGCCGCTCTGTCCAGGGTGAAAAAATAAGCCTGTCCTGCATCCCTGTGCCGTCCCGGATTCCGGGACGGCGCTTTTCTTTGGTTGCTTTTTCCCGTTTTCTCCGGTATAATTAAAGTGAGGTATCATCAACACGGAGCAAAGAAATGGAGGGAGCTTATGGCCCAATACGTCTGTCCCAGCTGCGGCGCGGCCTTTAATGGAAAGAAATGCAAGAACTGCTGCTATGAAGCCCTGGCAGAGAGCCAGCTGCCCCGGGTTCACCGGGAGACACGGCGAACGGAAGCTTCTCCCTGGGAGAAAAGCCAGCCTGCCCGGGAGAAGAAAACCAGACGCGCACCAAATCGGTGGATGATCCTGCTGTTCATACTGGTTTTTGGCTTGCCCATTCTCCGATTCCTTTTGGTTCTGCTTTGGAACCTTGCCCTTATGATCGGCATTCACTTTGGGATGCCCGGCTACCTGTCCTGAGTCTATGGGAAAGTTTGTGATTCGTACCGTTCCCAGCGGTGTGAAGTTTGATCTGTATGCCCAGAATGGCCAGACCGTTCTCTCCTCGGAGGTCTATCGCACCGTCTCCGCCTGCCGGAAGGGACTGGGGAGCGTTCAAAAAAACGCCGCTGCCGCAGCTGTGGAGGATCTGACCGGAAGCGTAGCGCTTCCCCGGAAGAACCCCAAGTTTGAGCTGTACAGTGACAAAAGCGGTGCTTTCCGGTTCCGGCTGAAAGCAAAGAACGGGCAGATCATCGCCGTCTCCGAGCCCTACACCACCAAGGCCGGATGCCTGAGCGGCATAGACAGCGTGCGGGAAAACACTGCCGGGGCGCAAATCGAGGAGGCCCTGGTAAAAGCCTTATAAACCTATAAAAAGCCGGCCCAACGGGTCGGCTTTTCTATACCAGAAGAGACGTTATCTCACGTTTTCCGAATGAATTTCTCCCTGCACCGGGGGCAGGTAATGGAGATCTTCCCCTTCCCTCTGGGCACCCGCATCATCTGATGGCACTTGGGACAGTCAAAATACTTGTTTTTCCGATCCTTCAGCCGGTCGAAAAATTGTAGGAATTTCCGGTTCTCCTGGTATCGGGCATAGGTGTTCCGGGACAGGCTTCGCCAGATGGCCCAGATCATCAGGCCATAGCTCAGCAGTGTGAAGATCAGATCCCACATGGCAGATCTGCTCCACACGGACAGCAGGCTGACAAAGAGGCCCGTACACAGTATCACCATATTCAGCCGATCCGTGCCGTATCGGCCTGCCATGAACCGGCTCAGTCCCATACGCATTTTCATGCCAAACTGCCGCAGCCAGTTTCCCATCCCATTCATAAGCATCACCCTCAAAAAGCATATCTTTCTTGTTGACGGATTTTTCCGAAGAAGTTGGAAAAGTCCCAATCTGCGCCCATTCCAATTGACCTGTTTTTCTTATTATATTGCAAAATACGCCGAATGCAACCGTTGAACAGGAAAATTTACGGATTGTTTAAGATTTCATTAAGCAGGATTTTCCAGCGCTTTTCCCTTGGCTTATGCGGCAAAATATGATATACTAGGTCGAAAGTATTTCCTTTTGGAGGTGAGACAGTGAAGCTTTTAGAGGATATCTTTGCCGATTTCCCGGAGGAGCTGACCCAGGAGGTTGGCGACGGCCTCCCGGAAAGTCCAACGGAAATGGTGTCCGGGGATATGGATGAGGACGAGGATGAGGAATTGGACGAGCTTGTCTATGCCCAGTCGGTTTTGGAAAACGACACGCTTCCTCCTGTTCCCCGCCGCTCCCAGCTTCAGCCTCTTTTTATTATGGGCGCCATAGCGGCCCTGGCCATGGCCTTGTTGCTGATTATGATTGTCCTGTGTCTGCCCTACTTTGGGGGCCACAACGAGGATCCGGAGGCTGTGATCCACCATTACAATCAGGAAACCCTTTCCACCGAGCCTCCCAGAGAGACCATTCTGGAGCCGACCATTTCCGAGACGGAGCCGGAAAATCCCACCATTCCCCCGGATCGGAACCCCTATGGCCGGAACGACTTCCAATACAACAGCCACAACTATCTGCTGCTGCAAAATCTGCACAGCTCTCCCGGGGTGGATGTGTCCGCCTTCCAGGGAACCATCGACTGGAAAAAGGTGGCCTCCTCGGGCATTGAGTTTGCCATTGTCCGTCTGGGCTACCGGGGCTATGAGTCCGGAAAGCTGGTGGAGGACGAATATGCCAAAAAGAACCTGGACGGCGCTGCTGAAGCGGGGCTGAAGGTAGGCGCGTATTTCTTCTCCCAGGCCCTGACCCTGAAGGAAGCCGACGAAGAGATCGATTTCATGCTGAAGATCCTGGGCGAACAGCATCTGGACATGCCGGTGGTGCTGGACTGGGAAATTCCCGCTGCCAACGCCCGGACGGCGAATATGACCGCCCGAATGCTGACAGACATTCAGCACCATTTCATTGAGCGAATGATGGAGCTGGGCTACCAGCCTATGGTCTACTTCAACTGGCACCAGTCGGAGAACATGTACTATCTGGCAGAGCTGGAGCACGCCCCCTTCTGGCTGGCCCTGTACCAGGATCGGATGACCTATCCCTGGGCAGTGGACATGTGGCAGTATACGGACAAGGGCAGCGTCCCCGGAATCAACGGGAACGTGGATCTGAACGTGTATATGCCCGGGTAAGCCGAAAACAAACGAAGCGGCGGCGCGGTAGAGGGGGGGCGGGTGGGGGGTTTTGGGGGTGGGAAGGTCTGATTTAAAGGGCAAGAGCGGGACCCAGAATATT
>CAYMWT010000270.1:0-3395 GCA_964394055.1 uncultured Oscillospiraceae bacterium | reverse complement strand
TGGCTACGATACGCATTGGAGAAGCGATTTACTTCATTGATCGCATTCGTTCCATACCAAATTTGGTATAATAGGGGCAAGCAATGCCTCAGGATAGCCATTTGGCTCCCGACGCTGCTTGTTGGGGAGTACCCCAAGCCCCCAAATGAACACAGAATTTCTTCTGCGGCTACACGTTCTGACGAACGCTAATAGGATACCCGGAAACTTTGTCAAGGGGCAACCTGACGAAGTTTCCGGGCATTTCTTGTGTAATACGTTCCTTGCTTCAGAATCCCATCTGTGGTATAATGCACTCCATTGTGTGTTCAAGGGGGAATTAACCATGGAAAGTATTACCACAGGCGCAATGCGCACCCATTCCAGACAATATTATCAGGAACGGGAGCGGAAGGCGTTTCAGAAGATTCCGGGGATGAACGAACTGATGAGTGCCGATATACTGCATCAGGATGCCCTGGAGAATCGCTACCCGGACGCTGCATTTGCGTTAAAGGTTGCCGGAAATATTTTCTGTAGAGATAAGGAACAGGAAGCAATCCATCAGCGGGCCTACCTGTCCATTCTCCATGGTGAGAATATGCGGGATATCCGTTTCCGGTATGACCGGGATATGGAGGAATACGCCCAAAAGCATATGTGGGACGATTGACAACGTAAAAAAGGAAACAGCCCCAAGACGAATCCCGAAGGGAAATCGTCTTGGGGCTAAAATCATCTTTAGGGCTGCTCCATCTCTGCTTCCCGCTGGGCATCCATACCCAGCAGCCGATCTACATTAGCCTTTGCGGAATGCAGAAGAAATCTGTACAGGCAGTCTGGTCATCCTGTTCAAATCTTTTATCTACGGGCTTCCATTTGGGAAACGCTAGTCTTTGTTTTCACCTGCTGACTTTGCATCCAAACGCTCTTTGAAAGAACTGATTTTTTCCGGGACAACATATAAATACTCGATAATGTATCCAATAAACTCAGCCATAGTTTCTACATCATACTGATCAACTTCCAGCTCCTTATCATGAGCAGCTGTGTCTCCAAGCATTTTCGCTAAGGAAGAGGCTTCTTTCAGGGTGTCAGGCAGCAGACCTTTGGCGGCGATTTCTTCAATCTTATCCTTTAAGCTCCACTTGGTTGCGCCTTTATCTTTAAGAAGAAGTTCCAGTGTGCGTCTTAACGCCATAAGACAAGCATACATGTCAATGCTCTTTATTTTTAGAGCGGCTTCGTACGCCTCTTTTACTTTTGGGGGAATAGACGTACTTTCAATACTACTAAGCGGATAAAGAATACTCTTTTCATCATAATACGACATTTTATCGTAGCTGTGATATTGAATCATTGTTTCATCGCTGTATGACTGCCGAAGTGTAACCTTATGGCAAACCGGGCAAACAAACAATTCATATTTATAGAAAAAATCAAATTCAGAGCATTCAAAATCGCGTGAGCCCCATCTGTATTCTCCAGCTTTCTTCATAGGTGTCTCATTTCCGCAATGGAAACACTTAATGATTTCGTCAGTTTGCGTATCACTATTGTCCATATGATTCCCTCCGTAGTATGATGAATGGAACACTGATATTGTATCGCACAAAGCCCCATTTCGCAACACGAAAAGACATCATTTAGCAGAAATAGTAATTTTGTAATGTGCAAAACAAGAGCGTCGGACAAAAAGCGAATTTCAAGAGCGTTGGGGCATAGTTGAACACAGAACAGGGGAATGACGGTATTGTGAACTCCTGTATAAAGGGTTAGTGATAGTCACAATATCACTAATCTAGATCCTATCAACGTGCAGAAAGTAGAATCTCCAAATCCTTTTGGGGCACCTGTCATTTCTGGAGCTGCTCCTTCTCTGCTTTCCACTGGGCATCCATACCCAGCAGCCGATCCACATTAGCCTTTGCGGTAAGCAGCTCCCGCATTTCTTCACGGGATTGTCGATACTCCCCATAAGCTGCTTTCTTTTCTGCCAGCAACTGGGCATACTCGCTTTGCAGTGCCTTGACAGTGGGCAGCTTTTTGACGCCCATGTCATCAAAGGCTTTCTTAGCCGCCTTGTGGAGCAGAATCTCCGCCTCATGATCCGCTAAGAATTTCTTGGAGTAACCGGCCTTGCGATAGGCTACATACACATCCCGTGTTTTGGAATAGTTGATGATATGCGTTCGCAGAACGGCGATCTCCGTCATCCGCTTTTCCTTCTCCTTAATCTGTGCCAAAAGCTCCTTGTGCCGATCTGAGACTGTTGCCGCTTTTTCCTCCAGCACCGCATAATCCAAGAGATTATGCTCCGTGAGATAGTTCATGGTTTTCGCCATCTGATTTAGGTTGAAAACCTTGGCCCAGCGTTCATAACCGCCACCCTTTCCGGCCTGGAGCTTCGCCTGAATATCCACCAGCAGATTCACCCTTTGAGGCTCTGCTTGCGTGGCTGTTTTCTTCCGGGGCGTATGCTCCTTTTGACCGGAGAGAACAGCGAGAAGATCATCCTGGGTATAGCCTTCCCCAAGGCTGTCCAGACGGGCTGCTTTGTCCCAGCCGGGGAGCTTCAAACGGTAAGATTGGCCACGCTTGGATACCTCACAGCCGGATGCTTGGAGCAGTTTCAGCAATGCATCCAAATCGGCTGGCTTCTGCGCCAGGGCATTATCAATGGCTATTCGCAGCAGCTCCCGGTGGGAGGGCTTCGCCTGATCACCCAGCCACTTGTTATAGCATTTTCCATGGGACCTTGGATTCTCTACGATAGATAACCCATTCTCAATGCAGATGGTATCGCTGAGCTGCCGGACGGCTTTGGTGCTGCCCCAGAAGTTTCGGAATTTCCGGTCACAGTCCACATTGACTGCCGACCAGATGATGTGATTATGGACATGGGCCTTATCGATATGGGTGCAAACCACAAAGGCGTGTTTGCCTTTCGTGAATTGCTGAGCAAATTCCACACCCAGGCGGTTGGCTTCTTCCGGCGTGATTTCGCCGGGACGGAAGGACTGGCGGACATGGTAGGCAATCACATCGTCCATCCCACGCACTCGCCCGGTGGCGGCAATATACTGCTGCTTGGCGAGAAGAAATTCTGCATCAGCGGTGCGGCTGTCACATTGAAAGCCGGTGATAAGCCTGCCGTGATCCGTCTTTTCCGGGTTCGCTACATAGTCGATGATGTCGGTGATGGCCCTGCTTTCGGTGCGGCCTTTGCCAACGTGCAGGGGCATAATGCGGGTGGTTGCCATAAAAACACTCCCTTCGTTTTATAGTTAAAAAATACATTAAAAAGTGACGGCTGATGTTGCACTAGAGTGAGAAATGAGTTATAATGAGAATCAAATAAAGGATAATACCTAATTATCTAATATACATAAATGGAGGAACAATTATGGGGTATG
>CAYMWT010000269.1:0-3418 GCA_964394055.1 uncultured Oscillospiraceae bacterium | reverse complement strand
TCGAATGAGCTGCTCCAAGGCATATCGTTTCATGACTACCGCCTCCTTGCGTTTTTCCCTATTATACCACGGCGGCGAGGAAAGGTAAACACTTTTTCTACCCACTTTAATCTCTGCAACCACATTTTTTCTACCGACTTTTACGAATTACTATGCAACAATCCGAACGATTATCGAAAGGAGGGGTCATTTTGAATCTGAAAAAGCGAGTAACCATCTTTCTGGCGGTCATTGCCTTCCTGCTGGCCTTGGGGATGACATTGTATCCGCTCATAAGTAATTATGTAAACCAGAAGTACGCCTCCCAGATTCATACAGCCTATCAGGAGGTCATGGAGCAGACGGACGATGCAGCGTTGCGGGAAGCGAGAGAGCTTGCCAACGCCTACAACCGTGCCATTGTCCCCGGTGCGTCGGAAGCATACAGTCAGGAGGGCTTACAGGCAGCTTCTCAGGATTATGACCGTCTGCTGAACATTGCCGCGGATGGCATCATGGGCTATGTGGAGATACCCAAAATCCAGGTACTGCTGCCCATTTACCACGGCACAGAGGGGGAAACCTTGGAGCGAGGTGTAGGCCACTTGCTGGGCAGCTCCCTTCCTGTGGGTGGGGAAAGTACCCATACGATTTTATCCGGTCACAGCGGCATGGCTTCTCAGAAGATGTTCACAGACTTGGGGCAGTTGGTTGTCGGAGACGTGTTCTATCTCCACGTCCTGAACGAAACCCTGGCGTATCAGGTGGACGAAATCAACACGGTACTGCCCCATGAGACGAACCTGCTGGGAATTGTCCCCGGAGAGGATTTATGCACCCTGGTAACGTGTACGCCCTACGGAATCAACACCCATAGGCTCCTGGTGCGTGGCTCCCGGATTCCCTATGAGGAAGCGGAGGAAAAGGTTCAGAACATCCAGCCGGAGGATCTGCCGGAATCCACATGGGAACAGAAATACGCTATGGGTATTGCCCTGGGACTCCTCATGGTGCTGGTTCTCGTCCTGACCATGGCTTTCGCTGCTCCAATGTTCCGGCGAATCCGGTACGCCTGGCGATACCGTAAAACAGGAGGGGGTAAATATGGCCGCAGGCGGTAAATGGGCACGGAAAGAGAAACGTCAGTGCGGGAACCTGGCGGTATGGCTGGGGCTGTTTATCTTTCTGTCCGGGCTGTATCTGCTGCTGTACCCCAGCCTGTTCGGTGCGGTGGTAGACCGGGACATCCGGGACAACGCCCATCTTTTTCTCAGCAGGAAGGAATCTGCTCCTACAGAGCCGGTTTCAATCTTTACGCCCACGGAACCGGTAGAAACCCGTCCCTATTCTGACCTTTGGGAAGATATGACCACCTACAATGCAAATATTTTCGCCCATGGTCAGGCTGGTCTGACCTGCGCCTACGACTACCAGGTTCCCAGTTTTCAGCTCAGTGACTACGGCCTGACCAGTGAGGTATTCGGGGTGATCTCCATTCCCAAGCTGAATCTGGAAATGCCCGTCTTTTTAGGTGCTACCGATGCGAATATGGCTGCCGGTGCCGCTGTGCTGTCCCAGACCAGCGTCCCCATTGGCGGCGAGAACACCAACAGCGTCATTGCCGGACACCGGGGCTATAATGGGGCTTCCTACTTCCGCTATATCCCCGACTTACAGATTGGAGACGAAGTTACCATTACCAACCTCTGGGAAAAGCTGACCTACCGGGTCACGGAAACCAAAATCATAGCCCCGAATGATGTGGATGAAATTCTCATTCAGGAGGGTAACGATATGCTCACCCTCCTGACCTGCCACCCCTATGCCTCTGGTGGGAAGCAGCGGTATCTGGTGATCTGCGAACGATACTCCAGCGATTAAAAAAGCAGCGTATTTCATAGACAGTTCTTCATTTTTGTGTTAAACTATCTGTAAATCACTGCAAGGAGGGATGCTTCATGTGGGATACCATTCAAAAACTGCGTTTTCGCGCGGACGCCAATATTCCGGACGCGAAAGCGGAACTGGAAAGCCGTCTCCACGACCGCATGGAACTGCCCCTGCCCGGAATCCACGGCGAGCGGTTGTTCCTGACGAATGCTTCCGGCCTTGGGAAACGGGCAGCAGAGCTGACGAAAATCTATGAATCTCTGCCTGACCATCATGGGGTGCAGGAAACCATCCTTCTGGATGCCTGGTCCTCTGCCACCATTGAGGGAGCCAGAACCACCGTGGCCCAGGTCAGGAAAAGCCTGTCCAATCCCAGAACCAAGGATGACCGGATGGTGGTGGGCACCCTGATCGCCAGCAAATACGCTTACGAGCATCCCATTACCGGGAACAACGTCCGCAGGCTCTGGGAAATGGTAACGGAGGGTGTCTGCGAAAACGCAGCGCAGAAGGGAAAGCTGTACCGGGACGGTATGGTATACATTGGAAACGCAGCCCGGATTGTGCATATCCCAGCAGAAGCGGAACGGATTCCCCAGCTTATGGAACACTATTTCACGTTCTGCCAGGGAGAAGAGCCGGAACTTCTGATCCGCTCCTTTGCCGCCCACTTCTACTTCGCCTATGTCCACCCCTTCTGTGACGGCAACGGCAGAACCGCCCGGATTCTGAACGCTTCCCAGCTCTACCACGGCGGATACCGGAAGATGAAAAACCTGCCCCTGTCCAACGCTATCAACAACCAGCTCAGCGGTTACTACGGCAGTCTTTCCGATTCGGAGGCCACTCTCACAGACGAAAACGGGACATGGCTGGATGTATCCGTATTTGTCAGCTTCATGCTGGACGCCTTTGAACGCTGCCTGATTGACGCCACTCTCTCTAAAAACACGCTGACCGAACCGGAATCCGACCTGTTACAGCGGATGAACCGGGTAGGCGTCGGTGCGGAAATCACGGTGAAGAAAGCCATGGCGTTTTTAGGCCGCTCTGAATCCGGGACACGGGCTGTTCTGAACAGTTTGATTCAAAAGGGCTATCTCACAGTGGATACCTCTCAGCAGCCCTTCCGCTATCGCTTGCAGCAGCATATTCCGGGCGAATAAAAACCTCTCAATAAAAACGCAAAAACCAGGTGTGAATAACGCCTGGTTTTTTTTGCGCCCTTACGCCCCTAATTTTTCGAGAAAGGAGGGAACCCTATGGACTTTTTGCTGGAAGGAATTACCAAATGGCTGAAAGAGGTGCTGGTCGGGGGCATTGTCAGCAACCTCACCGGGATGTTCGATTCTACCAACCAACAGGTGGGACAGATTGCTGGACAGGTAGGCTTAACGCCCCAGGCATGGAACGGCGGCATCTTCAACATGATCCAAAGCCTTTCAAACAACGTAATCCTGCCCATTGCGGGGCTGATCCTCGCCATTGTTATGACCCTGGAACTGATTCAGCTCATTACCGATAAGAACAACCTAAACGATGTGGACAC
>CAYMWT010000268.1:0-3440 GCA_964394055.1 uncultured Oscillospiraceae bacterium | reverse complement strand
GGCAAGGTCTACGGCCGGGGCGCCGCGGATACCAAGGGCAGCCTTTGCGCCATCCTGTTTGCCATGGAGGAGCTGCTCCGGGAAGGGAAAGAGCTTCCTGTGAATGTATTTATCCTCTCCTCTCATAATGAGGAGCTGGGCGGCGATGGCATGACGGAGGCCCTCAAATGGTTCCGGGAGCAGGGAATCACCATGGAAGTGATCTTGGACGAAGGCGGCGCCATTGTGGAGCCGCCCCTGGGGAATATGCATTGCCAGATGTGTGCCATGGTGGCTGTCCATGAAAAGGGACGGCTGAAGGTTCGCTGCACGGCGGAGGCTGCCAGCAGCCATGTGAGCCTGACGGGCTACAAGGATAACCCGGTGGAGCGGATGGCGGCCTTTATTCAGGAGATTTCCGGAAAAAATATCTTCCTGCGGCGCTTTAGCCCTGAGGCAAAGGGCATGTTCGAAGCCCTGGGGCCCTACTGCGGCTTCCCCATGAATGTGCTGTTTTGCAATCTGTGGCTGTTCCAGGGCCTGATCCTGAAGGTGCTGCCCAAGCTCAACGCCACTGCCGGAGGCATGGTGGGCACCATCTGCAATTTCCAGAAGATCGAGGGAAGCACCACCGGAAAGACCTGCTGGTGTGAGGCCATGCTGCGCAACATCAGCGATACAGATTTGGAGGTGGATATGGCTGCCTTTGAGGCCATTGCAAAGAAATACGGTATCACCGTAGAAGTGACCCGGCGGGAGTACTATGCCCCTGCCAACCGGGATAGCAAGGCCTACAGCTACACCTTTGATACGTTGACCCGGGTGTTTCCCCAGTACCCGGCAGCACCCTACATCCTGCCCGCCGGAACGGATGCCTGGCGCTTAAGTCCGATTTGTGACTGTGTGCTGCGTTTCGCTCCTACAAGAATGAGCAAGCAGCAGCTGAATTCCATCCATGCGGAGGACGAAAATCTGGATATTGCGGCCATTTATGAAGCGGCGGTATTTTACAAGGAATTTGTGATGAACTATAAATAAGCATCACGCACACGGAAGAGAACCGGTATAACCAGAAAATGGGAGACCCGCAGGGGCAGACCGAGGATTGGCCGAACCCTGCGGGTGATTTTCTATGCCCGCGTGTCCATGGACATGGATGCGGTGCTGATTTGAAGATGGACAAGCCCAGCGGGAGCTTACTCTGCTGGGCTGTAGCTTTACGCCGAGGCTGCAAAAAGTCCTGAAAATTCGAAATTTAGTATGGGTGAAAGAAACTTGACGGCTACAGCAGGGCATGGTAAAATGAAATTGGAACAATAGCTTTTGTCAACGTCCGTTGACACCGGCGGCGAGTCGCCTCCGGTATGCAAAAAATCATCGTATTCGCTTTGCTCAGCCGAACTGCTTGGGGTATTTCCGCACACGGTTGTGTGCTTATGAATACCCCTGCGCAGCTCGCCATACATCATTGTATTGTTCCAAAAGGGAAAGGGAGGGAAGCTTCATGATCGTATACAGGGAGCTTTCCTCTCTTGAAAAAGACCTGGGGTTTCAGACCAAAACCTTATATGCGGTAAGCAACAATTTGAGAAAGCATTATCACAATGTTGAGCTTCCCAAAAAGAGCGGCGGAACCCGCACGTTATCGGTGCCGGATGAGCTGCTCAAATCGATTCAAAGAAGAATTACAGAGGTCCTCCTGGTTTCCATGCCGGTTTCTGGGTACGCAAAAGCGTACCATTACGGCAGCTCTACTACCCGAAACGCAAAGCCCCATGTAGGAAAGAATATTGTCCTGAAATTGGATATTCTTCACTTCTTTGACAGCGTCCGGTATTCTACGGTGAAGAACCTTGCGTTTCCCAGGGAGATTTACGGGGAAAATCTTCGGATTCTGCTGACGATGCTATGCTATTACAAGGATGGACTTCCCCAGGGAGCGCCCAGCTCTCCGGCGATCAGCAATATTATTTTTTATGGGTTCGACGAGAAGATAGGCCGGTGGTGTCAGGAGAGAAATATTTCCTATACGCGCTACTGCGATGACATGACGTTTTCCGGCGACTTCTGCCCCGAAGATGTGATTCCTTTCGTGAAATCGGAGCTAAAGAAGCTGGGTTTCCTTCTGAATGAGCAAAAGACACGCATCCAGCACCCCTTTCAGCGGCAAAAAGTGACCGGAATTGTGGTAAATGAAAAGCTGAGCATCCCGGGGGAGGATCGCCGAAAACTGCGGCAGGAGCTGTATTATTGCCAGAAATACGGGATAGCCGAGCATCTTCGCCGGATTGGTGTAGATGTGCCGGAAAAAATTTACCGGCAGCGGCTCTTGGGGAAAGTCAACTACTTCCTTCAGATTTCACCGGGAGATCCGGAACTGATGAAGTATGGGGAATGGCTACGCAGATACGACTTATAAAATGATTGATACGAAAGCGGGGCGTAAAGACATGACGGAACTGGAAACAATGCAGCGCGCGAAAATGTACATGGAGAAACTGGCCCAGGGAATCGACCCGATTTCGGGACAGGAGATTCCTGAGGACTCGGTGCTGAACAATGTGAGACTGGTGAGATGTTTTTTCTACGTGTCTGGAATTTTGGATCAGGTCATTGCCAATGGTGGCAAGGTTGTGAGTACCCAGAAAAAAGCTTTTTCCATCACAGAGGAAGAACTGCGGCGGGCGAATCCGTCTCAGGAGCCGGTTCGGATTACGCAGTTTGTGGAGCTGATTATGAATACAATTGACGATCCGGATCGGAAACGTTTGGGGACAACAACGATTACGGATTGGCTCCTTGAGAAAGGATTTTTGTCGAAGCAGACAGATGCAGACGGAAAATCCAAACGCCTCCCAACGGCAATGGGAGAGCGGATCGGACTGACGGTCAAACTCCGGGAAGGGAAGAACGGAGTGTATCAGGCGGTTTACTATTCCGAGGAAGCCCAGCAGTTCCTTCTTGACCATTTGATAGAGATATTGCAGGATCATAAATAAATCATGCGCAAGGAAGTTTCCTGTGGCGAAAAATGGGGAGAGTTTGCCTACGGATTACCATAGATATGTCAGAATCTGCTGGAGTATGTTTTTGATTTAAATAGGGACAAGCCTGGCGGGAGGTATCTCCTGCCGGGCTATCGCTTTGCACCAAAGCATCTGAGTGCAATAAATTAGGTGATAAGGGTGTGCTGGCTGTCAAACACAGCTTTCATTCAGCAGAAAGTCAATGATGCCGATGTTCAATATGCCGTTATCATCATACCAGCGTTTCCGAATGTCGTGGCGCACAATGATTTTGGGAAAGGAATCGCCCACCAGCCCGAAGGGACGATTTTCTGCTTCTGCTTTTTCCTCAGTGGACAGTGCATAGGCGGATTGAATATAGGTTTTCTTGCCGCCCTTGGTTGCGATGAAGTCGATTTCTCTGGGCACAGGAACGGTGCGGCCTTTCTCATTCTT
>CAYMWT010000267.1:0-3481 GCA_964394055.1 uncultured Oscillospiraceae bacterium | reverse complement strand
ACTTCCGGGATGTGAAGCATCAGGACGTGCTGCTGTTCATCGACAACATCTTCCGTTTCACCCAGGCCGGTTCTGAGGTTTCCGCCCTGCTTGGCCGTATGCCCTCCGCCGTTGGCTATCAGCCCACTCTGGCAACAGAAATGGGTGCCCTCCAGGAGCGCATCACCTCCACCAAGAACGGCTCCATCACCTCCGTCCAGGCGGTTTATGTGCCTGCCGACGACCTGACCGACCCCGCCCCCGCCACCACCTTCGCCCACCTGGACGCCACCACCGTTCTGGATCGTGGCATTTCCTCCCTGGGCATTTACCCCGCTGTGGATCCTCTGGACTCTACCTCCCGGATCCTCACCCCGGAGATCGTAGGCAGCGAGCACTATGAGGTTGCCCGTGCCGTTCAGTCCATCCTTCAGCGCTATAAGGAGCTCCAGGACATCATCGCCATCATGGGCATGGACGAGCTGAGCGAGGAGGACAAGGTCACCGTTAACCGTGCCCGTAAGGTGCAGCGGTTCCTGAGCCAGCCCTTCCATGTGGCTGAGCAGTTCACCGGCTACAAGGGCAAGTTCGTCCCCCTGAAGGAGACCATCCGTTCCTTCAAGGAGATCATTGAAGGCAAGCACGACGACATTCCCGAATCCTATTTCCTGTTCGCAGGCTCCATCGACGAGGTGGTGGAAAAGTTCCGGGGCGGTGAGAAGGCATGACCTCCTTCAACCTGAAAATCGTCACTCCGGACGGCCTGATCTATGACGGCCAGGCAGAGGAGCTGTACGTCCGCACCACCGGCGGCGACGTGGGGATTCTGGCAAGGCACATGGACTATGTGGCCGCCCTGGGTATGGGCCGGGCTACCATTGTGTCGGGTGGCCAGCGACGGACTGCCGCCTGCATCGGCGGTATGCTCAGCGTGAAGAACGGCGAGGTCACTCTGGTTCCCACCACCTTCGAGTGGGCGGAAAGCATCGACGTGGAACGCGCCGAAGCCTCCCTTCAGCGGGCAAACCAGGTGCTGGGTGCCTCCGACGCCTCCAACGCGGATATCCGCCTTGCCCAGGCAAGGCTTCACCGGGCACTGGTTCGCAAAAGCGTTGCCGATAACAAGTAACCAAAGTCAAAAGGTTCCGATTTCCGGGGTGGAAATCGGAACCTTTTCTTTCTTGAGATGGAAAGCAGGGACTTTGGTCTAAGGAAGCTCTGAATAAATCGGCAAGTGCTGGAAGCGAGAGATTTTGGCTCAGCCGAAAGTTCCGGAAACGGAGGAATACTGTATGTATTCCCCGTTTTCGGAACTGCACGGCTGGGGCAAAAGACCCGCTTCCCGGCCGCAGACGATTTAATCAGAGTTTCCCTAAAAACAGGCATTATCGGGCGCCTTTTACGGCGTAGCGGAGCCATGCGCCGCTGCGGAAGCGAAGCCAGAACACCAGGCTTCTCACCGCCCATTCCAGGCCGATGCACAGCCACAGGCCCGTCAGCCCTATGGCTCTGGTGCACACATAGCCCAGGCCTACCCTTATCACCCACATGGTAATCAGGGAGAAATAGGAGGAAAAGGCCGCGTCTCCTGCCGCCCGCATGACGCAGGGCATGTTATTGGACGCCGACCAGAACAGGGGCAGCATGGCGCAGGCCAGGAAAATCAGCCTGTAAATATTCCCCTGCAATTCCGGAGGGGCGCTGAACAGCTTCAAAACCAAGGGCATCAGTGGCAGAAGCACCAGCATGGACACGATCACCAGCACAGTGCCCAGGTGCACCAGATTCCTTCCGTATCGCTTTGCCAGATCCTCCCGGGCCGCGCCGATGCACTGACCTACCACCGTAACTGCCAGATTGCCTACCGCCATAGGGGCGGCGTAGAGCAGGGACAAAATGGAATTGCAGGTGCCGTTGATGTACACATAGTCGTCTCCCAGCCGGGCTACAAACACCTGCACCAGCATGGTGCCCGCGTTCATAAACAGCTGCTCCATGCCGAAGGGAATGCCGACGCGGAAGGTCTCCTTCAGAATCGGCTTGTCAATCCGGAACACATTCCGCCATTTTACGTCCAGGGTCTCCGTGCGGTGCAGGAGCATAAGCACGGCCACCCCGGCGCCCACAGCCCGGGCCAGATTCAGGGACAGAGCGGTGCCCATAATGTCCAGGTGCAAAATATTGATGAACAGGTAGCTGGCGCAGAAATGGAGGCCGTTGATCAAAATGGTAAGGATCAGGCACTTCCGGGTTTCCCCAAGCCCCCGGAACACGGAAAAGGCTCCCATATACACAGCCAGGGAAATGGCGGAAATGGCAACGCCAATGAGATAATGCTCCGCCTTCCTGAGCACTGCCTCGCTGGTGCCGGAGAACAGGAAGCCCAGCAGAGGCCGTGAGAAAAGAATCAGGAGCACGCAGGCAACCACCGCCGATAAGGGGGTTGCCAGCAGCAGCTGTCCTGCCGCGTCATTCACTCGCTCCGGCTGCTTCTGGCCCTTGAACCGGGCCACCACCACGGTGCCACCTGCGGAAATGGCGTTATACACCGCATAAATCATCATATACAGGGGATTCACCAGATTCACCGCCGTGAAGGAGTCCGTACCGGAGGAGCTGATCATAGCGTTGGTGAGCAAGCTGATGAGGAAGACGAAAAAGCCGTCCAGGATCAGAGGCAGCAGCATGGAAAATATCTTCTGATAGGTGAACTGAGAGCTGCCCAGCCATCGATCCAGGGCACGGGAAAAGGGATTGCTTCCATTAAGAGGTTCTTCCAGGTGTTTCATACGCAGTGCCTTCCTGTTTCGCAGATTAAATCAGGCACTATATTAGCAGATTTGGAATAAAAATCAAGACCCAATTCCGGGGAATCAGCCCTTCTGAAGCTCCAATTCATACAGCCCTTCGGCGATTTGGTTTCGATTTCCCGTGAGTCGGAATCCATGACGTTCATACAGCCGCCTTGCGCCCTCATTCCCGCTGAGAATCCACAACGTGGGCGTCCCTGTGCATTTTTCCATGGCAAATACTAAGAGCTTCGTTCCATAGCCCTTGTTCTGCTCATCGGGCAGAATATACAGGTTTTCAATCAGACTTCCCCAGACCGTGACAATTCCCACAGGCTTCTGATCTGTCAGCATGTAGAGCTTCGCTCCCTTTTCGATTTCCGATTCCAGATAGTTCCTTTGATGCTCCGGGGTGTGAAGAGCAAGAAACGCTGGGGTACAAATATCCCTATGGGACTGCTGCCAGCTTTCCGAGTGGATGTACGCCGCAGCCATCATGTCCTCCGGCGTCACCGATTTTATCATTTTCTTCCCTTCTCCCTAAAACAGGGGCAATTTGGCATTCGTCAAATTGCCCCTGTCTTTAATTAATTCTCGTCAGATGCAGGCCCTTCCCCTTCCTCAGCGGCAGGCAGGGCCTTATTTTCCGCGTTCACATAGGCCATCAGCTCGTCGCCGGTGATGGTCTCCTTCACCAGCAGGAACTCGGAAAT
>CAYMWT010000266.1:0-3485 GCA_964394055.1 uncultured Oscillospiraceae bacterium | reverse complement strand
CAGGCCCGGCAGCTGGTGGAGCAGGGCGGCGTCCTGGTCAATGACGAGAAGGTGCCTTCTGCCCAGTTCGCTGTTACCGAGGCACAGCTGAAGGAAGGCGTAAAGATCCGCAAGGGTAAGAAGGTCTTCCACAAGGCGGTTCTGGCATGATCTTGGAATTGGCTCGTTCCTCTGATTGGGAGGCCATCAACGCTCTGGCAATGCAGGTACATGTCCTTCACGTCGGCTGGCGACCGGATATCTATGCCATGCCTCAAACGCTATTCACCCAGGAACGTGTGGAGGCAGACATTCGGAATAATGCCTTGTATGTTGTCCGGCGAAATGGAACCGTGATAGGCTATGCGCGTCTGGGAATGCGGGAGACAGAATATCCCGGGCTGGTAAAACGCAAAATTTTGCTGGTTCAGGAACTGTGTGTTTCGGAAGAAATGCGGGGGCAGGGCATCGGTACAGAAATGATGTCGGATATTGGGGTATTGGCAAAGAATCTGGGCTGTACCGATTTGGAGCTTTCTGTCTATCCGGAAAATCAGGCGGCCCTTGCTCTGTATCGGAAATGCGGATTTACCGTCCGTGACCTGCAAATGCAGCGAAAGGTATAAATTACTGCCCCCGACCGCAGGTCGGGGGCAGCTTGCTTCTATGCGCATGTTACTTTTGCAGCAGCCTTTTGAGATTTTCCAGATTGTCCCGGGACATGGGCGTCAGCGGAAGGCGGCAGCCGCCGCAGTCAAAGCCGATGAGCTTCATGGCAGCCTTTACGGGAATGGGATTGACCTCACAAAACAGAGCTTCGATGAGGGGTAACAGCCGGATCTGCAAATCGGCGGCGGTGTCAAAGTCCCCGTTCAGGGCCGCCTGGGCCAGGGCCTGGGTCTCCTGAGGGAGAACGTTGCTCAGTACCGAAACCACGCCCAGTCCGCCCAGAGCCATCACCGGCGTGATCTGGTCATCGTTTCCGCTCCAAAGGGCGAAATCTCTGGGGCAGACTGCCCGGATTTTTGTAATCTTCCGGATGTCGCCGGATGCTTCCTTGACCCCCACCAGGTTTGGGATCTTGGCAAGACAGGCGTAGACCTCTACAGGAATGTCAACGCCGGTTCGGGAGGGCACATTGTAGGCAATGACGGGGATATGTACCGCCCCGGCAATGGCGCTGTAGTGGGCCAGGAGGCCTTCGCTGGTCGCCTTGTTATAGTATGGTGTGACCACCAGCAGGCCGTCCGCGCCCACAGCCTCCGCCGCCTTGCTCAGGGCGACGGCGTGTTCGGTGCTATTGGAGCCGGTGCCTGCCAGAATTTTGCAATCATCTCCCACATACTGCTTTGCCCGCCGGAATAGCTCGACTTTCTCCCCGTCCGTCAGGGTAGGGGATTCTCCGGTGGTGCCGCTGATGACTACGGCTTCAATTCCGGCATCCATCTGTCGTTTCAGCAGCTGTTCCAGCATGGGATAGTTGATGGAGCTGCCCAAAAACGGGGTGACAAGGGCCGTGCATACGCCGGTAAAGATAGGTTCCTTCATAAAATCATACCTCCATGCCCAGTCTATGCCGGAGAGCGTTGGTTTGTTTTCAGAATTTCAAAGTTTTTATAGCTTTTTCCATAGGTTTGTGGTACGATATATGCTGCTAAAACAGGAATACAGGATAGAGGGAATCACATTGAAAGAAACCACATTTAAAACCCATGATTTTTATTATGACCTGCCCGAGGAGCTGATCGCCCAGACCCCCTTGGAAAAGCGGGACAGTTCCCGTTTAATGGTGCTGAACCGGGAAACCGGGGAAGTGGCCCATCGCCATTTTTATGATATTATTGACTATCTGAACCCCGGCGACTGCCTGGTGATGAACGATTCCCGGGTGCTGCCCGCACGGCTTCTGGGCCACCGTCCCAGCGGTGGCGCCATAGAGGTGCTGCTGCTGCGGGATGTGGGAAACAAGTGCTGGGAGTGCCTTTGCAAGCCCGGCCGAAAAATGCAGGTGGGCAGTGAGGTGATCTTCGGGGACGGAGAGCTGACAGCTACCGTCCGGGAGGTTCAGGAGGATGGCAACCGGATCGTGGAATTCCACTATGAGGGCATCTTCCTGGAGGTGCTGGAACGGCTGGGGAAAATGCCTCTGCCGCCCTACATCAAGGCAGAGCTTCAGGATCAGGAACGGTACCAGACCGTCTATTCCAAGGTGGTAGGCTCCGCGGCCGCACCCACAGCCGGACTTCACTTTACGGAGGAGCTGCTGGAAAAGGTTCGGGCCAAAGGGGTAAAGACGGCCTTTGTGACCCTCCATGTGGGCCTGGGTACCTTCCGTCCTGTGAAGGCGGAGAACATTACCGACCATCATATGCACAGCGAGCTGTGTATGCTGAGCGCGGAAACGGCTGAAATGCTCAACGAGACTAAGCGTTCCGGAGGACGGGTGATCTGCGTGGGAACCACATCCTGCCGGACCCTGGAATCCCTGGTGAACGAGGATGGCAGCTTCTCCCCCAAGTCCAGGTGGACGGATATATTCATCTACCCGGGCTATACCTTTAAGGCCATGGACGGCCTGATCACGAATTTCCACCTGCCGGAGAGCACTCTGGTGATGCTGGTCTCCGCCTTTGCCGGACGGGAGCATGTGCTGAATGCCTATGCCCAGGCGGTTCAGGAAAGATATCGGTTCTTCTCCTTTGGCGATGCCATGATGATTGTATGAGGTCCCTCTATGATTGCGACTGTCGATGTAACGAATATTCGAATTGAGACGGAGCGATTGATCCTTCGCCCCTGGGAGGACAGGGATCTGGATGACCTGTATGCCTATGCCAGCGCAGAGGGTGTTGGGGAAATGGCTGGCTGGAAGCACCATGAATCCAAAGAGGAATCGCAAAAGATTCTTACCATGTTTCAGCAGGAAAAAAAGACCTTAGCGCTGGAATTAAAGGGTGAAAACAAGGTGATCGGTTCCCTTGGGCTGGAAGCGTTTGACGAAACAGAAGCTGACATGGGCAACCTGCAAGGCAGGGAGGTAGGCTACGTCCTCAGCCGGGATTATTGGGGACAGGGCCTTATGCCGGAGGCGGTGAAAGCGGTGATACGGTACTGCTTCAAGACACTTTCCTATGACTTTCTTCTGTGCGCTCATTTTGAACGCAACGGTCAATCCCGCCGAGTGATTGAAAAGTGCGGCTTTTTCTATGTAAAGAATATCCCATACCAGACCCGGATGGGCACCGTCGAGGATGCCCGGCTGTACTGTCTGATGAATAAAAATAAGGAGATACCCAATGTTTAAGCTTTTAAAAACCGAGGGAAAGGCCCGCAGAGGCGAGTTCACCTGTGCCCATGGCACCGTTCAGACCCCGGTGTTTATGAATGTGGGCACCCAGGGAGCCATCAAAGGCGCGCTCAGTGCCGAGGATCTAAAAAATATCGGCTGCCAGGTGGAGCTGAGCAACACCTACCATCTGCATCTCCTGCCTAAGGATCAGGTGTTT
>CAYMWT010000265.1:0-3502 GCA_964394055.1 uncultured Oscillospiraceae bacterium | reverse complement strand
TCCTATGATCGTTATTGACGGCAGCAGCCGTGTATTCACCCTTCACACCCAAAATACCACCTATCAGATGAAAGCAGACCCCCACAAGGTTCTGCTCCATACCTACTACGGCCCCCGGGTCAGCGACTGTGACCTTTCCTACCTGGTGGGATATGCCGACCGGGGCTTTTCACCCAATCCCAATGAGGTGGGGGACAACCGGGCCTATTCCCTGGATACCCTGCCCCAGGAATACTCCACCTGGGGCGTTGGGGATTTCCGTCTGCCCTCCATCGAGTTTGAATCGGAGGACGGCAGTCGCATGGCGGATCTGAGGTATGTAAGCTATGAACTCCGCCAGGGAAAATATGGCCTGGAGGGGTTGCCTGCCTTCTGGGGTGGAGACGAATGGGAGACCCTGGTGGTGACCCTGGAGGATGCGGCCGCCAAGATGCAGGTGGAGCTGTTCTTTGGGGTTCTGGAAAAATATGACCTGATCACCCGTTCCGTCCGGGTGGTGAACCGGGGAGAAAAGACGGTTCGACTGCGCCGGTGCGCGTCCTTGTGTCTGGATTTCCAGGGCGGGGACTTCGACTTGATCACCTTCGACGGCTGCCACACCCAGGAGCGGCACCTGAACCGCACGCCTCTCCGTCCCGGCGTACAAAGCGTGGGAAGCAGCCGGGGCGCCTCCAGCCATCACCACAATCCCTTCGTCATGCTCTGCGACAGGAGTGCGGATGAAGACCATGGCCTGTGCTATGGCGCGGCGCTGGTGTACAGCGGCAGCTTCCTTGCCGCGGCAGAGCGCACCCGGTTGGAACATAATCGCCTTGTCTTGGGGCTGAATCCCGATCAGTTCTGCTGGACACTGGCTCCGGGCGCGTCCTTTACCGCGCCGGAAGCGGCGATGGTCTGCTCTCCCAATGGCTTCGGCCAGATGAGCCGCCAATTCCACCGGGCCATTCGGGAAAACCTGATCCACGACCCCTATCAGGGCCGCCGCCGTCCGGTACTCATCAACAACTGGGAGGCCACCGAGTTTCACTTCGATGAGGAAAAGCTTTATTCCATTGCCAAGTCCGCCGCGCCTCTGGGAATCGACCTGTTTGTCATGGACGACGGCTGGTTCGGGAAGCGGGACAGCGATACCAGCGGCCTGGGCGACTGGTTCGTCAACGAGGAAAAGCTCCACGGCGGATTGAAGAACCTGGTAAACCGGGTCAAGGAGTTGGGCATGTCCTTCGGCATCTGGATCGAGCCGGAGATGGTGAATGAGGACAGCGACCTTTACCGTGCCCATCCCGACTGGGCTTTGGGCGCTCCCGACCGTCCCCGGACCCGGAGCCGGTGCCAGCTGGTTCTGGACTTCTCCCGGCAGGAGGTTCGGGATTCTATCTACAGCTCTATCAAAAAGGTGCTGGACAGCGCTGATATTTCCTATATCAAGTGGGATATGAACCGGAGCCTCACCGATGTATTCTCCGCCGCCCTGCCAGCGGCCCGTCAGGGTGAGGTGCTCCACCGGTATGTTCTTGGGGTCTATGAGGTTTTGGAGCGGCTGCGCAAGGACTTTCCCCACGTCCTCATTGAGAGCTGTTCCGGCGGCGGCGGACGGTTCGACCTGGGTATGCTCTACTACACCCCTCAGATCTGGTGCAGCGACAATACCGACGCGGTGGATCGCCTGAGCATCCAGTACGGCACCAGCTTCTGTTACCCCGTCTCTGCCATGGGCGCCCATGTCTCCGCCGTTCCCAATGCCCAGACTGGCCGGAGTGTCTCTTTGGCCACCCGGGGCGTGGTGGCGGCCTCCGGCACCTTTGGCTATGAGATGGACTTAAACGAGACCACCGAGGTGGAAAAGCAGTTGATCCGGGAGCAGGTAGCCTTCTTCAAGGAGCACTACGATCTCACCCAGAACGGGGACTACTACCGGCTGGCCGCTCCCGGTGGTGCCTATACCGCATGGGAACAGGTATCCCCGGACAAACAGGAAGCCCTGGTATCCGTGGTTTATGGGCCTGCCCATTCTTCCCCTCCCTTCCGGGTTCTTCGCTTGAAAGGGCTTGACCCCAATCTCTGCTACAAGATCAACGGTCAGGGAGCATACCCCGGGGATGTGCTGATGAATAGCGGCTGGCCCCTGCCCATGCCCCTGGGAGACTACTATGGGTTCCACCTGTATCTCCAGGCGGAATGACAGAATCGGAAACATAGCCTGATCGGCAAGGCGGTATTCAGGCTGGCCACCGATACCCTTTGTATCAGGAAAATATTCCCCAAGCCCTCGACGATTGCCTCCCTTTGTGATACAATACAGGAAAGTATTGCACAAAGGGAGCTTTTCTATGGGGACACAAGGGCCTGAGCAACGGAAAAAACCATTATGTGCCGCGCTGGTGGCCCATGTGGACGCGGGGAAGACCACCCTCAGTGAGGCCCTGCTCTATGTCAGCGGCGTCCGGCGCACCCTGGGACGGGTGGATCATGGGGACGCCTTCCTGGATACCCATAATCTGGAACGGGCCAGGGGCATTACCATTTTCTCAAAGCTGGCCCAGCTGGAAACCCAGTCCCGGCACCTGACCCTGGTGGATACCCCGGGGCATGTGGATTTTGGGGCGGAGGCGGAGAGAACCATGCAGGTGCTGGACTGCGCCGTATTGGTCATCAGCGGTACCGACGGAGTGCAGGCCCACACGGTGACATTGTGGCAGCTTTTGCAGCGGTACCAGGTGCCCGTGTTCCTGTTTATCAACAAAATGGATCTTCCCGGAACCGATCGGGAGGAATTGATGGCGGAGCTTCGGGAGAAGCTTTCGCCCGGATGCGTGGACTTTGGGGCGGATTTTGCCGAAATCGCGGAGAACGCCGCCCTGTGCGACGAGGCCCTGCTGGAAACCTATCTGGAAACCGGCACGGTGACTGTGGGAAATCTCCGGGGGCTGATCCAGGGGCGGAAGCTCTTTCCCTGCTGCTTTGGCTCGGCCTTGAAGCTGACCGGGGTAGGGGAGCTGCTGGAAATTCTGGACACCTACGCCCCTGTCCCCGGGTATCCGGAGGATTTCGCTGCCCGGGTGTATAAGATCTCCCGGGATCCCCAGGGCAGCCGCCTGACCTGGCTGAAGGTCACCGGCGGAAGCCTGAAGGTGCGGGAGAGCCTGACCTACCAGACACCCAGGGGGGAGACGAAGGAGGAAAAGGTACAGCAGCTGCGGCTGTATTCCGCTGAGAAGTTCACCCCCATGGAGGAGGTCACCGCCGGACAGATCGCCGCGGTGACGGGGCTGACGGAAACCTTCGCCGGCCAGGGTCTGGGCGGGGAGCCTCAGGGGATCCCCTATGCCCTGGAGCCGGTGATGACCTATCGGGTAGGCCTGCCCAAGGGGGCCGACCCGGCGGTGGTGCTGCCCAAGCTGCGGCAGCTGGAGGAGGAGGATCCTCAGCTCCACCTGGTCTGGGAGAAGGGCCAGATCCATGTGCAGATCATGGGCCGGGTGCAGCTGGAAATTTTCCGCAG
>CAYMWT010000264.1:0-3534 GCA_964394055.1 uncultured Oscillospiraceae bacterium | reverse complement strand
GTGGGGTGATTTTGGAGCAGTTCCTCATGGAATCCGTGGTGCTGTGTATGCTGGGGTGCGCCATCGGGGTGTTCCTGTCCTGGTGCATCCTGCGGGTTGTTTCCATTGTGGTTTCCAGCCTGGAAATGTCCTTCAGTCTATCCTGGGGCGTGGTAGGTCTGGCGGTTGCGTTCTGCTTTGCCATTGGCGTGGTATTTGGCCTGTATCCAGCGAATAAAGCAGCAAAACTCCCGCCCATTGATGCGCTGCACTATGGCGGCTGATAAAAGGAGCGGAATATGAAATATACGGATAATAAATACATAGCAAAGAAATCACGAAAAAACTTTGGTAAAACACTGTGTATCATTCTGATGGTTATTTTCACCGCAGTGATGATCGCTGACATTGGGAACCTGTTCCTGACCCCAGCCCGAAACCAAATGAACTTCGGCCCCGGCAGCGGCTTTCAAATGCCGGAGGGAAACGAAATGCCGGATTTCCAGATACCGGAAGGGGTTTTTGGCGGCGGCGAGCCTGTCGAACTTCCCGAGGGAGAAATGCCCTCTTTTGATAATGGCGGCAACAGGGACTTTGGACGGGGAGGTTTCCTGCAAACCGCCCGAAACGCATGGCTTCCTATCCTGATCGTCTGTGCTTTGGGGGATGCTGTATGCCTGTGGTACTTGCTGAGAATCCGCCGGAAGGAGAAGGCGTTTGCGGAGCCTCATGAGATTGTCTCCGATATGCCGGAACTACAAGAGGAAGAAGATCCCGATACCCCGCCGAAACGCAAGCATGGCCCTTGGGTGGCGATTGTTTGTCTGGCTGTGGTCTTTGCCGTGATCCTATCCATGTTCCCCACCGGGAACGAGGCCCAGCGCAGCTCGGTAGCCGTCCACCAGGAGGTAATCTCCGGTACTGCGGAAGCGGCCCAAATCGATACCGTCCTGTCCGGTGCCGGTACCCTGGAGGCAGACAACCTGACCCCTGTGACCGTTCCCCAGCAGATAACAGTGCTCAAGTACCATGTCCGCAACGGTGAAACCGTGGCAGCGGGAGATCCTCTGGTGTCCGTAGATCAGACATCTGCGTCTGCTGCCATGCTGGAGCTGTCCGAAGTGCTGGACGATTTGGACGATGACCTGGAAGTGGAGCGGCAGAAAAGCAATTCTTTTTACATTACCGCTACCGCCGTAGGCCGGGTCAAGAAAATCTACGCAAGACCCGATGATACCGTTACGGATGTTCTCTATGCGAATGGTGCTTTGATGCTCCTGTCCCTGGATGGTACTATGAAGGTTACCTTTACATCCGACCTTGACCTAAATGTGGGCGATTCCGTTATGGTTCAATACGCCGGCGGCAGCGAGGAAGGAAGGATCGCCTCTGTCCGGGAGGGCACGGTGACGGTGACCCTGTCAGACGAAGATGCCCCCTATGGTGCCCAGGCCGCCATCCTGGACGAGAACGGCAATTCCATCGGCGAAGGTGAAATTCAAATCAGCAGCGAGCTGAAGGTGATCGGCTACTACGGCACTGTGGACACCATCCATGTGGATGTGGGCGACAAGGTCAGTGTTGGCACGACCTTGATCACCCTGAAAGATACGGGCTATACTACGGACTACCAGATGCTCATGGTGCGCCGCAAGGAACTTGAGGAGCAGATGCAGCAGCTTTCCCAGCTCTCCCGGACCGGTATTGTTTACGCGGAAAACGACGGCATCGTGTCCGGTGTCCCGGATGACGCAGAAATCGAATTGCTTTCTAATCAAGGGGAAGCGGAAATAGATATTCTTTCCAACACAGACAGCGGCTTCCAGATTGTGTTGCTCTCCAACTTTACACCTACGGAAGAGACGCCGGAAACCACCGCTCCATCTGAAACTACGGTGCCTCCGGAAACAACCGCCCCACCGGAGACAACGGCTCGCCCGGAAACGTTCATTTCCCTGGACGATGAGAATCCCACAGAAACAACCGTGCCTCCGGAAACCACGGTTCCTCCCGAAACTACCATTCCCCCAGAAACTACGGAACCTACCGAAGCTACGGAGCCATCCGATCCCACCGATCCTTCTGACCCCACGCAGTCCACTGACCCCACAGAGCCCTCTGAGCCTGCCATGAGCGGTACCTATGCGGCATCCCTGATCACCATAGTGTCGGACGAGATCTATGTCTGGCTGGCTCCCACCCAGGTTACAGAGGAAACGGATCTTTCCCAGCTAAAGAATCAAATGACCCAGTTCACTTCTTTTTCCTACAGCGGCGGTGGCGAAATTTCTCTGACAGAGAACGGCGAGACAAAAACCGTGACCTTGGCAGAATTGAGAGAAAACGACTTGCTCCTGCTTACCGTTACCGACGGTGTGGTGACCGGGATCATCAAAGCCCAGCGGCTTGGAAACACCGAACAGGGAGAGGGAATGCCTGGGATGCCCTCTGAAGGAGCCGGTGAAATGCCCGGAATGCCTTCCGGCGGAATCGGCGGTGGTATGCCCTCCGGCGGCACCGGCGGCGGGATACAGAAATCCTATGACAGATACAACACAGAGCAGACGGAACTCATGTATGTCTCCGACCAGGAGGAAATCGCCCTGACCATCTCGGTAGATGAGCTGGATATTCTCTCCCTGGAAAGCGGCCTGGACGCCCAAGTCACATTGGACGCCATGAAGGGCCAGTCTTTCTCCGGCACCATCGCCCGGATCGGCCACCAGGGAACCACCAGCGACGGCAACACCAAGTATGCCGTAACTGTTACCCTGCCCCGGGAAGCAGCCATACTGGACGGCATGAACGCCTCTGTCAAGGTTGTCACTGCAACCAGCGAGGCCGCCGTTACCATTCCCGCGGCAGCACTTGTGGAGGATGACGGCAAAACCTATGTATATACCACCTACGACGAGGACGAAGACATTCTGGGCGGCCTCCAGGAAGTGGAAACCGGCGTCTCTGACGGAGATCTGGTAGAAATCCTGTCGGGCCTCTCCGTAGGCGACACCTTCTACTACCGCTACGCGGATACGGTAACCTACAACTTCCTGAATCGGACATAACACAATACCCACCGGAGCATACCATAGCTTCGGTGGGTATTTTTTATGGAAGAATCAAATCCAGCTACTGAAACCCTGCTTAAACAACAAAAGAATGACAAGAACAAAGTGTAAATTTACTGGGAACGCCATGCATTCCCAGTAAACATATATTATTAAAGTGCCTGCATCTCGCCCCTATGGGGCAACCGATGCAGATGCACAAAAATTTCCATGCGATAAAGGCTTTCATTCATTGTGGTGCGTAGAAAAACGTATGGAAATTTTTCGTGAATCGAAAGAAAGGAAGAATTCCATGTGACCGGACTCGATTGCCTTTCCCGCTTTGCGGGAAAGTAAGAATGTCACCAGTTTTTGAACTGGTGGCCAGGAATGTCCACCGGACATTCCCATTTAGATGGGTTCGAGGCCGATGCCTATACCAGCAAAAGGGCACCCCTATGGGGTGCCCTTTTGCTGGTGCCGGTGACCGGACTCGAACCGGTACGCT
>CAYMWT010000263.1:0-3542 GCA_964394055.1 uncultured Oscillospiraceae bacterium | reverse complement strand
ATATGAGAAGTGTACCATATTTTAGTTTACAAATCAATATGTCTTTACACTAGTCCAATCACAGAGCCAGACGTAATAAACGCAGAGCAAATTCTAACAATACATAACTATTATGAACAAGGAACAAATGGAAGCTAGGTGGATTCATTGCCCTATCTGCAATGGAAAAACCCGGACAAAGGTGTATGCAGATACAGCAATGTTCAACTTTCCGCTGTACTGCCCGAAATGTAAAAAAGAAATCAGAATCGATGTAATGCAACTGAAAATGGCAATAAGCAAAATGAGCCAGACGTAAAAACGCAGAGCCTGCTTTTCCGATTTACCGGAAAGGCAGGCTCTGTTTTTTATTCTATACATTCAATAAACGCTGATCCCGTGCCATTTTTAATGCAGCTTTGAACACAGGAATGATTGCAGCAGCATCTTCCTCGCTACAATCCTCCACCAGCATACGAAGCTCACGCAGTGCCGGGGAATCAAGCTGCATTTCGGGATTAAAAATCTCTCTTGCATCGATCTTCAGGGTGCGAATCAAAGGATATAAAACTTCCAGTTTAGGGTTCCCTTTGTAGTTTTCGATATTTAAGACTGTGCGGGTATCCCGATCAATGGATGCGGCAACCTCTGCTTGCGTCAGCCCAGTCTTTTCGCGGGCAACCTTTACAACATCACCAAGTATACGTGCATATTCCGGCATGGCAATTCACCTCGGATATATTCTACAATACACCACGATTCGATGGAATTCGCCGCAATACACCTATTATGTGAACTAAAGTACATCACAAATACGAAGGAGGTTACACACAAAAGTGTTCCCTGTATTTAACTTGAAATCATCAAAAGTGAATTTCAATGTTTACCCAGGGGATATCAGAAAGAAGTAACTGAACCACAGTTCACATCATATTTCGTATGTAAGCATCTGCCTTACAGCAGAGCCTTTCATAACCACCTCCCGAAAAATGCAGTTGCTGTTTTACACCCTTCTGCATTACTGAGACGAAAGGGAGGAGATCACCACCCCGCTACCCCAGCGGTGCGAAGGGAGGTGAAACTATGAAAGACTCCTACGAGCAGCGTATTCAAAATCAGTTTGGCGGCTTTTGCGTCAAGGTTTTGAAAAACGAGGCCAGGTATATTCAGCGTGAATATGCCCGCCGCCGGGAACAGGAAAAGTCACTGGACGATCTGACAGCTAACGAGCTGGAGCAGACCGCCAGTAAGGACCGCTATTTCAATGACGAGCATGTCTTTGAGGTAATGGGCATCCCGGTTGTCGTGACCGGCAATCTTTTGGCTGACGCCATTGCGCAGTTGCCGGAAGAAAAGCGGAATGTTATTCTGCTTTCCTATTTCCTGGGTATGTCTGATCGTGAGATCAGCGAACGGATGAATGTCGTTCGTCAGACCATATCCAAGCGCCGTCTTGTTACGCTGAATGAATTGCGCAAATATCTGATTAAGGAGGGTTTTGAATGGCCGGACGAGTAGATCCGATTCCCGTAGAAGTAATTCTGGCTGCAATGTGCGGCGACACCGATGCACTTGTGACCGTGGTTGCACATTATCAGAATTACATCCGGGCTCTTGCCACCAGACCGCTCAAAGACGAACAGGGTAACGAATACCTGTGCGTCGATGAAGATATGCGGCTCAGGCTTGAGACCAAACTGATTTGCAGCATTGTAACAGGTTTCCGTTTGTTAATGGCATGATTCCCTGATGGACAAGTCTCTCTCCCTTTCCTTGTCCACAGATACCATTAACACCATCCTGTACATTTGACAAAGAAAGCCCGGCGGATAATTCCGGCGCAGCATAAGGCAGACAGATACATCCCTTCTGTGCCGAGCCGGGCGGCTGGTGCGCCATGACCTTTGTTGAAGCGAGCGATTATTCCAGCACCGGAAAATGAGCATGGCTGCTCATGGGCGACGACACACAGGAGACAGGTACTCCCTTACAGCCACAGTCCGAGCGTTAAAAGCGTCGCAGGCAATGGGTAAGGCCCGGCAGACCGCCGGAGGGGTGAGATTCCCGTGGAGCCGTGCCAGCGGCCGTCTGTTCCGCCTATTCGCAAATAATCAATCTTTCAACAATTTATTGAGAGGGAAATTATGAATAAAACTACATTGCCTGAAAAGAAATCCAAACAGGCAAAAAGTCCTCCCCTTGACCAGGAAACGACCTACCATGTAAATGGCAGGTCGTTTGTCGTTCAGCCGGTTTTCAAACAGGGAACTGCAAATTCCCTTGGAGACATTTTGCTTCGCCTCATGCAGGCAGATTGCGAAAAAAGTTTGTAATTACTTTGAAACTGGCTGACAATAGCAGGAAAGCGCGGTATAATAGTTGTGTGAAGTAAATAATACACAAGGAAATTTGTTGCTCGACTGCTATAAAAGGAGGACTTATGAGGAAGTCGAACAACAAGAAAACACGCGACGTTACCGCGTTTATTTATCTGCGTTTATCCCGTGACGATAATCTGGAAGGTGAAAGTTACAGCATCGGCAACCAGAAGAAGCTGCTAACCAAAACTGCAAAGGATTTGGGATATTCCAATATCGTTACTTTCATTGACGACGGTGTTTCCGGCATTACCATGGATCGTCCCGGCTTTAATGAAATGATGCGCCAGCTGGAAGAAGGCAGGGCCTCTGCGCTGTTTGTCAAGGATCTTTCCCGGTTGGGCAGAAACTACATTGAAGTGGGTCGATTGATGGAAGAATTCTTCCCTGAACACGATATCCGCCTTGTGGCAGTTTCGGATAACATTGATACCGCTGAAGGTGAAAACGAGCTGGCTCCCATCCGCAATTTGTTTAATGAGTGGTATGCACGGGATATCAGCAAAAAGCGCCGGATCAGCAACAAGATCAAAGGCAACGCCGGGGAACCTATGGGCCAGCCTCCCTACGGCTACATAAAAAATCCTGACAATCCAAAACGATGGATCGTGGATGACGAGGCAGCCCAGGTGGTTCGGCGGGTTTTTGACCTCACGCTGGAAGGGTTTGGAACGGCGCAGATTGCCACCCAGCTTGAACGGGAAGGCGTGCTGACTCCTCGTGCCTATTGGCTGGAAAAGGGTATCAAACGCCCCGGAAAAGGAAAGCAACAGCCGGCAACCAAATGGAACAACTCTACGATCATCAAAATTCTGTCCTCCCAGGAGTATTGCGGGGATGTCCTCAATTTTAAGACCTACTCCAAATCCTATAAGAATAAGAAGCGGATCGACAATGACCGTGAAAACTGGGTGGTTTTCAAGGATGTCCATGAGCCGATCATTGACCGGGCCGTATGGGAGCAGGTTCAGCAGAAACGGGGTAAAATCCGAAAGCGTCAGGCCAGCGACGGCGAGCACAATATGTTTTCCGGACTTCTGGTCTGCGCCGACTGTGGCTGCAACCTGCACTACCATTTCAATCAGGGCAATCCGGAGATCAAGTATTTCAACTGTTCTAATTACAAGGGAAACCGTGGCACCTGCACCTCTACCCATTATGTCCGGGTGGATTTTCTGGAACAGG
>CAYMWT010000262.1:0-3585 GCA_964394055.1 uncultured Oscillospiraceae bacterium | reverse complement strand
CATCGGTGGTCATTTCGTAGGGAGGGAAGGAGGCGTTGGTGGACATGATCAGCTTGCCGGCTTCTACGGTGCTCACAGCGGCTTCGGTCTCAGCTGCGGGAGCCTCGGTCTGAGGAGCGGCGGTTTCTGCGGCGGGGGCAGTGGTCTGTGCTGCCGCGGTGGTGGCGGTAGGCTCGGTCTTGCTGCCGCAGCCGGCGAACAGGGACAGAACCATCATGGTGGTCAATACGATGGCAATAACCTTTTTCATAATCATACTCTCCTTATAAAGTAGTGTTACCTCTCACGATCCGGGCCCTTGCGACTCGGATTTAAGATGGTTGCATTATACACCGAATATTATTCACCGTCAATTGGGTAATTATACAATAGTGAACGGGAATGTGCCTATGTATTTAAAAAAATAGCACAAAAATATACAAAATAGCATGGAATATTCAAATATACAAACAGAGAATTCAAAAGCATATGGGACAAAAGATGAATAATATACATAAAAATGCGAATATTATTCTATATCTGCGCGCTGGAAGGCCAAATAGAGAAATCCCCAACCCGGTTGACCAGACCGGATTGGGGATTTCTCAGAGAAAAAGAGAGGTAAGAAAATGAAAAAGGAAATAATATCTTTTTGATGGCTTTATTATAGCCCAGAGTCTGTTAAAAAGCAAGGGGTAAATTGTTAAATAGGTATTAAGTAATTAGAAAAAAAGCACTCTGTTTTGGTGAAAATCACAAATGTGAATTTTCTGTGCCATTTTGGATGGGGGCCTTGACTTTTTGGAAAAATGGAGTATAGTGAAGACAAATGAATTAGCACTCTATCAACAAGAGTGCTAAAGCCGAAAGGAAGGATAGCTTTATGAATTTTAACAATTACACGCAAAAGTCTCTGGAAGCTGTCCAGAGCGCGCAGAATCTGGCGCAGAGCAACAGTCATCAGCAATTGGAGCAGGTGCATCTGCTGCTGGCCCTTTTACAGCAGGAGGGCGGCCTGATCCCTCAGCTTCTGCGGAAAATGGACGTGACCGTGGAAAGCCTGGAAGCCGCCGCCAACGGGGAACTGCGGAAAATCCCCGGGGTGAAGACCAGCCGGGAAGCGGATCGTTTCTACATCTCCGCCGATGTGGACGCGGCCTTCAACGCCGCCGAGGAACAGGCCAGAGTGATGAAGGACGAATTCGTCTCCGTGGAACATCTGTTCCTGGGTTTGGTGGAAACCGCTCAGGGCGGTGTGAAGAACCTGTTCGCCACCTATCGCATCCATAAGGAGGAGGTCCTGAAGGCCCTGCAAAGCGTCCGGGGCAACCAGCGTGTCACCTCTGACAGTCCGGAGGGCACCTATGACGCCCTGGAAAAATACGGCACCGACCTGGTCAAGCGGGCGAGGGATCAGAAGATGGATCCGGTGATCGGCAGAGACGAGGAGATCCGGAACGTGATCCGGATTCTGTCCCGGAAGACCAAGAATAACCCTGTGCTCATTGGTGAGCCTGGCGTGGGCAAAACCGCCATTGCCGAGGGCCTGGCCCAGCGGATCGTGAAGAAGGACGTGCCCAAGTCCCTTCAGGATAAGACCATTTTCTCCCTGGATATGGGCGCTCTGATTGCGGGCGCAAAATATCGGGGTGAGTTTGAGGAACGGCTGAAGGCGGTACTGAACGAGGTCAAGGAGTCCGAGGGACAGATCATCCTGTTCATCGACGAGCTGCACACCATTGTAGGCGCCGGCAAGACCGAGGGCAGCATGGACGCGGGAAACCTGTTAAAGCCCATGCTGGCCCGGGGCGAGCTGCACTGCATCGGCGCCACCACCCTGGACGAGTATCGGCAATACATTGAAAAGGATGCCGCTTTGGAGCTACGGTGGAGGATACCATCGCCATCCTCCGTGGCCTGAAGGAGCGGTATGAGGTGTTCCACGGTGTGAAAATCGCGGACTCTGCCATCATTGCCGCTGCAACACTGTCCCATCGGTATATTACCGACCGGTTCCTGCCGGACAAGGCCATCGACCTGGTGGACGAGGCCTGCGCCCAGATCCGGACGGAAATGGATTCCATGCCCACAGAGCTGGACGCCGTGTCCCGGAAGATCATTCAGATGGAAATTGAGGAAGCGGCCCTGAAAAAAGAGGAGGACGAGCTGTCCAAGGGCCGTCTTGCCCAGCTGCAAAAGGAGCTGGCGGAGGAACGGGACAAGTTTAACGCCATGAAGGCCCAGTGGGAAAACGAAAAGAACGCCATCGGCCGGGTACAGCAGCTGCGGGAACAGATCGAGGATCTGAACCGTCAGGTGGAGGCCGCCGAGCGCAGCTACGATTTGGAGAAGGCGGCGGAGCTGAAGTACGGCCGTCTGCCGGAGGCAAAGCGTCAGCTGGAGGAAGAGGAGCGCCGTGCCCAGAGCGCCAGGGAAAGCAACATCCTCCGGGATCGGGTGACCGATGAAGAGATTGCCCGGATCGTGGAGCGCTGGACGGGGATCCCCGTGTCCCGTCTGGTTCAGGGCGAGCGGGAGAAGCTGCTGCACCTGGATGAGACCCTGCACAAGCGGGTGATTGGCCAGGACGAGGCTGTCACCGCGGTCACCGAGGCCATTCAGCGCAGCCGTGCCGGCATTCAGGATCCCGGCCGGCCCATCGGCTCCTTTCTGTTCCTTGGCCCCACCGGTGTTGGTAAGACCGAGCTGGCGAAGACCCTGGCCCAGGCCTTGTTTGACGATGAAAACAACCTGGTGCGGATCGATATGTCCGAATACATGGAGAAGTTCTCCGTCTCCCGTCTCATCGGAGCGCCTCCGGGATATGTGGGCTACGAGGAGGGCGGCCAGCTGACGGAGGCTGTCCGTCGGAAGCCCTACAGCGTAGTCCTGTTTGACGAGGTGGAGAAGGCCCATCCGGATGTATTCAACGTTCTGCTTCAGGTTTTGGACGACGGGCGGATCACCGATTCCCAGGGCCGGACAGTGGACTTTAAGAATACGGTGCTGATCCTCACCTCCAACCTGGGGTCCGAGTACCTGCTGGGCGGCATCAACGAGGATGGCACCATTCAGGAAAGCGCCAGGCAGCAGGTGGAGGCACTGCTCCGCCGCTCCTTCCGGCCTGAGTTCCTGAACCGGCTGGACGAAATTGTGTTCTATAAGCCTCTGACCAAGGAGAACATCGGAAAGATCATTGACCTGCAAATCGACAAGCTCAACCAGAGGCTTCAGGATCAGCAGATTACCTGCGTTCTTACGGACGCTGCCAAGAGCACCATCATCGACAATTCCTATGATCCTCAGTATGGCGCCCGGCCTCTGCGCCGGTATGTCCAGCACACCGTGGAGACCATGCTCTCGAAACGGTTGTTGCGAGGCGATGTTACACCTGGTCAGACTGTGACAGTAGACGCGGAAAATGGGGAGCTTCTTATGAGGTAATCCCGAAACAGAAGATTCCAACCTGGAAGGACGCCCAAATTTGGGCGTCCTCAGGCCGTCGAAAATCCCCTTTGGGGCTTTCCGACGGAAGGGTTGCAGTCTGCTTAGCGCACTTCGTCGAAGCACCAAACACAAAGCTCCATTTTCCGCAAGCGGAAAATT
>CAYMWT010000261.1:0-3608 GCA_964394055.1 uncultured Oscillospiraceae bacterium | reverse complement strand
TTGGAGACGACATGATGCTCAACTATCAGACCACCGGCTTCCGGGAGACGGCGGCCCTCCGGGAGCTGACCGGAAAGACGGCCATTCCCGAATTCCAGAGGTGGCTGGAGAAGATGGGCTTTGTGGAAAACGGAAGGCTGACAAAGAAAGCGGGAGATGGGTCGGCGCTGCTGTTCTGAAAAGTCTGGGGGAAAGCCCTCTCAAGCCTTCATAAGCCCTCTCAGTCATGGTGCAAAAGCACCATGACAGCTCTCCCGGAGGGAGAGCCAAGGGGGTTATCTAAAGATTTTAGAGCGGGAAAGACATGGAACCACGCCCTTGGCTCCCCCTCTGGGGGAGCTGGCACGGCGTAAGCCGTGACTGAGAGGGCAAATCCTTCGCTTATTCGGAGAGGGCCAGCGCATCTGAAAAGGAGAAATTATGGAACTGGAAAAGGATTTACAGGCCCGGCAGGAGGCAAGAGCCCTGGCCCGGGCTGCGGAACAGGCTCAGCGAATCCTGGGGGAGATGTCTCAGGAGAAGCTGGACAGTATCGTAGAGGCCATGGCCGCCGCCTTTTCCCGGGAGGCCTCTGCCCTGGCAGAGCTGGCCGTCCGGGAAACGGGCTTCGGCAATGTGCCGGACAAGACAAGAAAAAATAAATTCGCCTCGGAGACTGTGGCAAAGGCGATCCGGGGCATGAAGACCGTAGGGATTTTAAAGGAGGACAGGGAAAGAAAGCTGTGGGAGATCGCCGTGCCTGTAGGGGTCATCGCCGCCATCATCCCCAGCACCAACCCTACCTCCACGGTGTGCTATAAGGCCATGCTTGCCATCAAGTCCGGCAACGCCATCGTCTTTTCTCCCCATCCCAAGGCCATGGGCTGTACACGCCGGGCAGCGGAGATCGTGGCGGCGGCAGCGGAAGGGGCAGGGGCACCAAAGGGCAGCATCGGCTGCACCAGCATCCCCGCCATGGAAGGGTGCCGGGAGCTGATGGGCGCGCCGGAAACCAAGCTGATCCTTGCCACCGGCGGCCCGGGAATGGTGAAGGCGGCCTATTCCTCGGGAAAGCCCGCCATCGGCGTTGGCCCGGGAAACGGGCCGTCCTATATCCACCGCAGCGCGGACGTGGCCCAGGCCATGGCCAGGATTTTGCAGTCCAAGACCTTTGACTACGGCACCGTCTGCGCCTCGGAGCAGAGCATCATTGTGGAAAGAGAAACGGAAGAGGCAGTGCTCCGGGAGGGAAAGAAGCTGGGCTTCTATTTCCTGAACAGGGAGGAGGCAGGGAAGCTGGCAAAGGTGCTGTTCCTGCCCACTGGTGGGATCAACCCGGGGATCGTGGGGAAAAGCGCCCTGGCGCTGGCGGAAAAGGCAGGGCTGACCGTCCCCGGGAATACCCAGATTCTGGTAGCCCGGGAGCAGGAGGCAGGGCCTACCCGGCCCTATTCCATGGAAAAGCTGTGTCCCGTGCTGGCCTTTTTCGTCATGGACAGTGAAGACGCGGTTTTGGAGAAAGCCGTGGAGGTACTGACCCATGAGGGCAGCGGCCACACCTTCTCCATTCATGCAACCGATGAAGCGGTGGTTCGGAAGTTCGCCGCCAAGGTGCCGGTGTCCCGGTTCCTGGTGAATACCCCGGCTGTGCTGGGAGGTATCGGAGAGACCACGGGATTGTTCCCGGCCCTGACGCTGGGCTGCGGGGCAGTGGGGGGCAGCAGCACCTCCAACAACGTCTCGCCCCTGGATCTCATCAACATCCGCAGAGTGGCCTGGGGCCTGAATGAGGGGGAAAAGCCAAGAGTCAGCGTGGACGAGAAGCTGGTGGAGCTGCTGACAGAGCGGATCTTGGAGCGGTTACAGTAGGAGGGAAGGGCATGGAGCTGGAAGCATTGGTTGACCAGGTGGTCTCCCGGCTGTTTGTGGAGCTGGAAGCCTCCGGGCGGCATGTCCATGTGACGAAGAATCAGGCGGAAATTTTATTTGGTCACCCCCTGACCCCGAAACGGCCCCTGTCTCAGCCGGGGCAGTTCCTGGCGGAGGAGCGGGTGACTGTGACGGGGCCAAAGGGGGAATTTCAGAACGTTGCCGTGCTTGGCCCGGAACGGGAGGCAGGGCAGGTGGAGATTTCCCTCACCGATGGCCGGGTGCTTGGCATTGACGCCCCCATCCGGGAATCGGGGAATATAAAAAACACCCCGGGGGCGGTGCTGACCGGGCCTTGCGGACGGGTCACACTGCCGGAAGGGGTGATCGTGGCAAAGCGCCACGTCCATCTGCGGCCGGAGGATGCGGAGCGGTTTGGGGTGAAGGACAAGCAGATCGTCCGGCTGCAAGCGCTGACGGATCGGCCTCTTGTGTTCGAGGATGTGGTGATCCGGGTGCGGGAGGACTTCGCCCCTTACGCCCATCTGGACTACGATGAAGCCAATGCCTGTGGGTTTCGTAAGGGCGATCTGGGGAGGATCCTCCCATGACCCGGGCGCTGCTGATTGGCCAGGAGCCGGGTGCGGCTCTGGGGTATGACTATGTAACGCAGCCGCCCTACGAGGCGGTGATGATCGGGTCGCTGACTCTGGGGCAGCTGATTCGCTTTCAGGAAGAGCGGGTGCTCTCTGCCCTGGCGGAGGGGAAGCCGGTGTATCTCTACACCCCGGGTTTGCCGGAAGCGCCCAAAAACCGGGCCTTAAGCGGGAGCCTCACCGCGGCCCAGCGGGAGCTAAAAAACTGGGGCGTCCTGTTCACCGACGGAGGCAGGAAGCAGTTGATCACGGCGGAGGAGGCCAAGGCCCTGCGGGCGGCCGGGCGTCGGCCCAGTCCGGGAGCGGTGCTGACGCCCTTGGCCAAGGAGATTTTGGAGGGTACGAAATGAAGGTTGGAAAAGTGGTAGGGGCCATCTGGGCCACCCGGAAGGCGGCCTGCTTGCAGGGGCAGACCTTTCTGGTGGTGGAAAGCGACGGGCAAAGGATCGTGGCGGCAGATCAGGTAGGGGCCGGAACGGGAGACCGGGTGCTGCTGGCCACGGGAACGGTGGCGTCACGGTACTGCATGGACGCCCCGGTGGATGCGGCGGTTGTCGCGATCGTGGATGAGAAGCAGTAAAAAGCCCTCCCCTTTGGGGAGGGTGCCCCCGAAGGGGGCAGGTGAGGCTGTGAGGGGTTGGACTGGCTTCCATAGAAGCGCCTTATCGAACGGATTTTATCATTGGAGCGCCTCATCCGGCAGGGCTTCGCCCTGCCACCTTCCCCATAGGGGAAGGCATTAGGGAGGTATCTATGTCATTTCATGAAATACTCATAGCCATTATGGCAATTTTTGCCGTTCTGGGCGCCCTGGACCGGATTTTTGGAAACCGCTTCGGACTGGGAGAAAAATTTGAGGAGGGCATCCTGGCCATGGGCTCCCTGGCCCTGGCCATGGTGGGAATCGTATCCCTGGCTCCGGTGCTGGCGGCAGTGCTGAAGCCTGTAGTGGTGCCGGTGTATACCTTCCTGGGAGCAGACCCGGCCATGTTCGCGGGAACCATTCTGGCCTGCGACATGGGCGGCGGCCCGCTGGCGGCGGAGCTGACGTCCGATCCCCGGGCGGCCATGCTGGGGGGCGTCCTCACCGGCTCCATGCTGGGG
>CAYMWT010000260.1:0-3612 GCA_964394055.1 uncultured Oscillospiraceae bacterium | reverse complement strand
TCACGCAGCGCATAAAAACTCCCGGTGCCGGAGCGCCGGCCGCCGGGAGAAAATGTAATAAAAAGCGCTGCAAACCCCCGAAAAAGGGCTTGCAGCGGTGCTTTTGGCACCCCCGGCGAGACTCGAACTCACTACATTCCGCTTAGGAGGCGGACCCTCTATCCTGGTGAGGTACGGGGGCATTTAGAAAAATTATTCAGTTTTCCAGCTCAGCAGGATTTGAACGAACTGCCGCTTAGGAGGCGATCGCTCTATACAACTGAGCTACTGGGGCATATGAAAAGGGATAATAGCGTGTACAGGATTTGCTTATTTATTCTACCCACTTTTTAAGGAACTGTCAAGGAAATCCGACACATTTTTTGCAGATGGGCGCATATAATATCCGGTAGTCTGATTTTGAAAGGGGTAGCATACATGACGAGCGTCTATAGTCCTGTGATTGATTTGGATGACCTGATCTTTGACGAGGACGCCGGAGGGCCAAGCGAACGATAACAGGAACCGGGCAGAAATGCCTGGTTTTTTGCTGTCTCGCGGAGTGCAGAGAGAAGAAGTAAAAATCGACAAGCCTGAATAGCTTGCCGATTTTTGGTGGGCGAGGCGGGACTTGAACCCGCACGTCCGCAGTGAACACTAGAACCTGAATCTAGCGAGTCTACCAATTCCACCACTCGCCCATATCTGCGTCTTTCTTGGCGCTCAAATATAATAGCATACCAGGTGAAATTTGTCAACCGCTTTTCTTATTTTTTTGAAAATCTGTTTTCAGTCCTTGTAGTATAGCATACAATGGCAGAAACCCTTGTAATTGGGATCGGCAATCTGCTCCCGGAACTCCTTGCATATACACTTGTTATCCTCCGTGCGCTCCAACCGGCAGGGGCAATATCCGCCTGTCCGCTTGAGGCCGTCACGGATGGTCTGAACCATTTCCTTATCATCATTTAATCGAACAGCCATAGTATCTTCCTTTCCGCAATGAAGCAGTTCTTTATCCTTTTTCTGTAAATTTCACAGCGGTACCGTAGGCGATTACCTCAGCTGCCCCCTGCATCACAGCCGCCGAGGCATAGCGGATATTGACCACAGCGTCCGCACCCATCTGCTCAGCCTCCGCTACCATGCGCTTTGTGGCAATGGCCCTGGCCTCATTCATCATTTCATTGTAGGCCTTCAGCTCACCGCCTACCAGGGTTTTGAAGCTCTGGGTAATGTCCTTGCCCAGGTTCTTGCTTTGGATGGTGCTGCCCCGCACCAAGCCCAGCATTTCCAGCTCTTTCCCGGTAATATAATCAGTATTGACTAAGATCATCTGCTTCACCGCTCCTTATTTCCTGAATTCGTTCTCTGCATACATAAATTAAAACGCCGGACAGCGCAATGGGGACGATCAAGAGAACATATTTCCAAATGCCTGGCAAAACGGCAATCAGCACCCCAAAATACAGAGCAAAATAGGCAAGCAAAATCACCGTTATCACAATCGGGGCAATATAGCCCTTCCATTTTCCTTTTTTCATACCACCGCCGCCTTTGTCTGAAGTGTAAGCGGATCCATCCGAAGGGAGCAACCTGTTCCGTTACCCAGTCATTATACCACTGGAAGCTGAAAAAACAAGGGTATCCTTTTTCTTATTCAAATTCCGTCCGAATTTCGAAATGCTCAGGCAGTGAGAAAATGCTCTTTTTTAAAAATACAGGATAGAAATACTCGTTGGCCAACTGTTCAAAGGGAAGCCACGCAAAGTCATGCACATGCTGACGTTCATATAGGGTAAACCTCTCCCCTTTTGTCAGTAAATCGGTTCCGGAAATATCCATGAGAAAATAAACGCACAGCTCATGATAGTGAAGATGATCCACGTCCTCAGTGAAAAAGGCCTGATTCAGCCATAGGGGACGCTGGATTCTGGCTGTGATGTTCAGTTCTTCCTCTACTTCCCTGACAACCGCCTGTTCTGCGGTTTCCCCCATTTTCACTCTTCCTCCCGGAAGATAATAATAGGGAGAACGCTCATCGTGCATGGCCAGAATCTTATTCTCATGAAGGATCAAAGCGCATACCCGATAATTGAATTTGTGAGTGTCCGATATATAAGTGATGTCCATGGTTCTGTTCTCCTGTAGATGTAAGCGGAGACGAATCCCCGATGGAATTCAATAGGCACAGGGCAATTCGGCTTTGCGCTGCTGTGTTCCTGGCTCCGGAGTAAAAGGGATTTGATTCCCCGTCAGCTCCAAAGGCACTTCCAGTTCTGAACAAAGTATTCCACCCCGGAGTACAGCGTGGTCGCCACAATGATGGCAATGACGACCCAGTTCAGCACCGGAATCCCAGGCACCGCCATCATGACGCACAGCCCCACCATGGTGCTGGCCGTCTTGATCTTGCCGCTCCAACCGGCGGCAATCACGTTGCCCTTGCCGGAGGCCACCATCCGCAGCCCGGATACGGCAAACTCCCTGGTCAGCACCACCATCAGCGCCCAGGCCGGGAACACGTTCCACTGGCAGAACATGCACATGGCAGCAAGTGTCAGCAGCTTGTCCGCCAGAGGATCCAGAAACTTTCCAAAATCCGTCACCTGATTATAATGTCTCGCAATATAGCCGTCCAGGGTGTCCGTGAGGCTGGCCAGAATGAAAATGCCCAGAGACACATACATCCATGTGCCCGCCTCCCCATGGGATAAGTACATGGTCACCAGATACAAAGGGATCATCGCCACCCGGGCCAGGGTAAATTTCGTCGCTGTTGTCATGCTTCTTCCTCCACTACATAGCCGGATAGATCGCCCTCGGCGCAGCCATCAATGGTGACCATCACAAATGTACCCTCCCGAAGAGGTTCGTCGCTGGCAAGCCAGACCTTCCCGTCAATGTCCGGGGAGTCGGCATAGGTGCGGCCGTAGAACTGTTCCCGCTCCTCGTCGTAGCCGTCCACCAGTACCTCCACGGTCTTGCCCAGCCAGGAGGCATTGTAGTCGTCCATAATGTCGGACTGGATCATCTCCACGATCTCCGCCCGGTGCTGGGCAACCTCGGTGTCGGGATAGTCCATTTCCGCCGCCGGGGTACCCTCCTCGGGGGAGAAGGCAAAGGCTCCTACCCGTTCCATCCGTACCTCCCGGAGGAAGTCGCACAGCTCCTGGAATTCTTCCTCGCCCTCCCCGGGCAGACCGGTGATCAGGCTGGTGCGGATCACAAGGCCGGGAATCCGATCCCGAAGCTTTTGAAGCAGCGCCCGGAGGAAGTCCCCGTCCCCTCTCCGATTCATGAGAGACAATATCTTACTGTTGCAGTGCTGGATGGGAATGTCCAGATACTTGACGATCTTGGGTTCCGTGGCCATGACGTCGATCAGTTCGTCGTCAATCTCATCGGGATAGACGTAATGCACCCGGATCCAGTGGAGGCCGTCGATTTTGCACAGCTCCCGGAGAAGCTTTGGCAGCAGCCGCTTTCCGCCCGGGAAGTCCGTGCCATAGCGGCTGGTATCCTGGGCTACCACCATCAGCTCCTTCACCCCCTGGGAAGCCAACACACGGGCCTCGTACAGCACATCGTCCAGCTGACGGCTGCGGTACTTGCCCCGGAGGTAGGGAATGA
>CAYMWT010000259.1:0-3615 GCA_964394055.1 uncultured Oscillospiraceae bacterium | reverse complement strand
GCCTCACCTCGAAAGAATCTATGCAAGTTGGGACAGCCTCATTCATATGCTCTAAAAAAGGGAGGTGGCGAAATGGGCAGAGGACGTCACTGGATAGACCATCTGGCAGAGGAAGCGGATCTTGCCGCACAGCCCCTGCCGGGAAAGCCGATTGTGGAAATCGCCGGGGATACGCGTGTATTGATTGAAAACCATTTTGGGGTAAAGGAATACGGTACCCAGCGCATTACGGTGAAGGTAAAGTACGGCTGTGTCTGCGTCAGCGGCTGCGGCCTGGAGCTACAGCGCATGACCAGGGAGCAGCTTGTGATCAGGGGCAGGATCGACTGCGTAACGGTGCAGCGACGGAGGTCGTAATATGAATGTATGGAGATCCCTGGAAGGGATGATGGAAATAGAGCTGACCAGTGCGCAGCCGGAAAATTCCCTGGAAGCCATCAACGCCGAAAAAATCGAAGTGTTTCAAATCCGGCAAAAGGATCCACTGACCTTCCTGTTTTCCATACGCCGCTGGGATTATCCTGTGCTCAGCAGGCTTTGTGAAAAAAGGGGAGACAGAGTAACGGTTTACAGACGCTATGGGTTTTACTGGTCGCTGAACGCTCTGAAGAAACGTCCCACTCTGCTGTTTGGCGCATTGCTTCTTCTTTGCCTGATTCTGTACCTGCCCTCCCGGGTGTTTTTTTTGCAGGTGGAAGGAAATACCACCGTACCCGATGGAAAGATCATCGCCGCAGCGGAGGACTGCGGCATCCGGTTTGGGGCCTCCCGGCGGCTTGTTCGCAGTGAAAAGGTGAAAAACCGGCTCCTGTCCGCAGTCCCTGAGCTGCAATGGGCTGGGGTGAATACCTCCGGCTGTGTGGCAACCATCTCCGTCCGGGAGCGCTCCACCCAGGCCCAGACGGTACAGCCCCATGGGGTCACAAGCATTGTTGCCGCCCGGGATGGTTTTTTGCTTTCGGGAACCGTGACCAGCGGTACGGCCTTGTTTACGGTGGGACAGACTGTCCGGGAGGGGCAGGTGCTGATTTCCGGGTATACGGATGCTGGAATCTGCATTCGGGCCACCCGGGCGGAAGGAGAGATTTTTGCCCAAACCATCCGGGAGCTTCGGGTGATAACACCATCACAGTACCTTCGGCGGGGAGAGAAACAGGAATCTTCCAAAAAAATCAGCCTCCTGGTCGGAAAAAAACGCATAAATTTGTGGAAAGACAGTGGAAATTTAGATACGGGTTGTGGTAGAATAAGGAACAGGTATACCCTTACCCTGCCGGGAGGCTTTGCTCTCCCTGTATCCCTGGAAGTGGAAGCCCTTTCCTCTTATGAATTGACCACAGGAGAGCTGTCACAGTCCCAGGCGGAAAAGGCTCTGGGAGCCTTTGCGGACAGCTACCTGTCTCAGGATATGATTGCCGGAGAAATTCTCCGCAGGGCGGAAACCTTGTTCCGTGAGGATGGCATTTACAGCCTGGAAGGGGAGTACCAGTGCCGGGAAATGATCAGCAGGGTACACAGAGAACAGATTGGAGAAGAACATGGGGAAGACAGTTGAAAGGATTCTGAACGCGGAACGGGTGGAAGATCTCATTGCCGTATTCGGCTCCTTTGATGAAAATATCAAACGGATTGAAGAGGCCCTGAATGTCCAGGTGGTTAACCGGGGCACCGACCTTCGTGTCACCGGGGAGGAAGAGATGGCGGATAAGGCCGTCCGCACCCTGGAAGGGCTGCTGGCACTGGCATCCAAGGGAGAGACTATTGACGAGCAGCGTGTCCGGTATCTGATCACCCTGGTGAACGAGGGCAACGACGACCAGGTGGCTCAGATGGCAAAGGACGTGGTCTGCATCACCGCCAAAGGAAAGCCCATCAAGGCAAAGACCGTAGGCCAGCAGAAATACATGAAGGCCATCCAGAAGAACACCGTGACCATCGGCGTAGGCCCTGCCGGTACGGGAAAAACCTACCTGGCCGTTGCCGCCGCCGTTGCCGCCTTCCGGGAGCGGACGGTGAACCGGATCATTCTCACCCGGCCAGCCGTGGAAGCGGGAGAGCGTTTGGGCTTCCTGCCGGGAGATTTGCAAAATAAGGTAGACCCCTACCTGCGTCCCTTGTACGACGCTCTGTATGACATGCTGGGAGCGGAGACTTTCCAGAAGTACCAGGAGCGGGGCTCCATCGAGGTGGCACCCCTGGCCTATATGCGTGGCCGAACCCTGGATGACAGCTTCATCATTCTGGACGAGGCCCAGAATACCACCCGGGAGCAGATGAAAATGTTTTTGACCCGGCTGGGCTTCGGCTCCAAGGTGGTGATTACCGGTGACGTGACCCAGATCGACTTGCCCGATGATAAAGTATCGGGCCTGAAGGACGCTGTCCGGGTGTTGGACGGCGTCAAGGACATCGCCATCTGCCGCCTGACCTCCGCCGACGTTGTTCGCCATGCTCTGGTGCAGGAGATTATCAACGCCTACGAGCGGGCAGCCCAGAAGCCGGATGTTAAGAAACCGACCTCCAAACAATTTAAAGGACATTATCAGAGGAAAAAGCCATGAGACATAAGATTAACCTAGTATTTGAGCAGCTGAGCCTGGAAAAGTTCGCCATCAGTGCCAATATCCGCAAGTGCATTCAGGCAACCCTGAAGGCGGAGGGCGTCAATACGCCCTGTGAGATCAACGTCCTGGTGACAAACAACGCCGGAATTCAGATCATCAACCGGGAGAGCCGGAAAATCGACGCGCCCACAGACGTTCTGAGCTTTCCCATGTTCCAGCTGACCCCGGGAGAGCCTCCCCAGGACTGGGAGGAATACAAAGATCCCGCTACCGGCTTGGTGCCCCTGGGAGACATGTGCATCAGCCTGGAGCGTGCCATGGCCCAGGCCAGGGAATTCGGCCATTCTCCCCGGCGGGAGGTTGGGTACCTCACCATTCATTCCATGCTCCATCTTTTGGGCTACGACCATCTGGACGAGGGGCCTCAGAAAAAGCAGATGCGGGGCAGGGAAGAGGCCATTGCCGCCGGGATTCCCGGCATGTCCAGAGATTAATTTCTTTATACACATAGGAGAAACCATATGAATACCAAAACCGCCATTGTCACCATTGCCGGTCGCCCCAATGTGGGAAAATCTACCCTGACAAATTATCTGGTGGGTGAGAAAATCGCCATTGTATCCAACAAGCCCCAGACCACCCGGAACCGGATCTGCGGCATCGTCACCCGGGACAACATGCAGTTCGTTTTCGTGGATACCCCGGGCTTCCACAAGGCCAGAACCAAGCTGGGCGACTACATGGTCAACACCGTCCGGGAATCCATTGCCGATGTGGACGCTACCATTCTGGTGGTGGAGCCCATCCCCTCCGTAGGCATACAGGAGCAGACCCTTATCGAAAAGCTGAAGGGAATTCGCTGCCCTGCCATTCTGGCGATCAATAAGATCGACACCGTGGAGAAGGACAAGCTGCTGGAGGTCATCAGCGTATATGCCCAGACAGGCGCCTTTGATGCCATTATTCCCATTTCCGCCAAAACCGGGGACGGGGTGGAGGAGCTGCTGGCAGAGTGTGAAAAGTACGCCGTGGACGGCCCATTCCTGTTCCC
>CAYMWT010000258.1:0-3631 GCA_964394055.1 uncultured Oscillospiraceae bacterium | reverse complement strand
CAGAAGATCCCCTATATGCTGGTGGTCGGCGACCGGGATATGGAGAACGGCACCGTATCCGTCCGCACCCGCAAGGGCGACGATCTGGGTGCCATGACCCCCGATGCATTTATGGCCAAGTGCCTGATGGAGATTGCCACCAAGAGCAAAGAAGTTTAACACACAATGGGGCCGTCTCGGCTGAGGCGGCCCCTGTTTTAATGGGCGCCAAGCCCTCTCAGTCTCGCTTTGCGAGCCAGCTCCCCCAAAGGGGGAGCCAAGTGGGTTGTCAAACTTTTTGTTCAGGTCGGAAAATAAGAAAACGCCCTTGGCTCTCCCTTTGGGAGAGCTGGCACGGCGCAAAGCGCTGTGACTGAGAGGGTACCCACTACCAAATAAGGAGATGCCCATGGAATACACCAAAGAAGAACTGCTGGAAGCAAAACGGCAAATCGATTCCACCCTTCATAAGCTAAGAGAAACTGTCAAAACCCTGGAAGGTAAGGAAAATCCCCAGCGATACAAGTCTCAAATCACGCTGGCAAAGCGGCGGATCAAGGCCTTTGAAATTGCCAATCGCCTGATTGAACAGGAATTGGAAGCATAGAACAGTCACCGATAATTCCGTTTCTCCGTCAATCGTTAGAGCTAATAACAAAACAGACAGCATGAAAGGAGTTCCTTCCATGCTGTCTGTTTTATCATATTCAATCTGATATCATGCGCGGTTCTGCCAAGTTGATAACCTTCTTCTTTTGCCTTTTGGCATATTTTACCGTGGTCAAAGCGCCGCCAAAATCCCGACATACATAGGCAATCACAACATCTGACCGGTCTACCATCCAGCGATTTCTTCGCTGGATAGCAGCCTTGTAATGTATCGTATCCAATTCATCCGGAATCATAATTTGGTCGTAATAAAGCCGATAGTATTCTTTGTCTCTGTTTAGTCGATTTGACAGATATGGCAGCACCAGTGCCAACGTGATGTGCTTTTCCAGGTGTCGGCGTTTTGCTGCCCGGACAGCGCTGGCTCCCATATTGTCAAACTGCCCTATACCGCCGTTTAGGAACAGGAACTCGTTATCTGTCTGTAACAGCTTTTCAATTTCAGCATCCAGTCGTGTCTCAATACCAGATTGATACACGTCACGATGACCTGCAAACACGCAAGTAGTCATAGCATCCTCCCCAGTGTATGCCCAATATTAGAGCATATTCTATGCCCATTATATCGGGCATAATAGCAATATGCAAGATATTTGGGAGGCACTTTATGATAGTTTATGATCCGCTCTGGGATACACTGAAGAAAAAGGGGCTCTCCACTTATACTTTGAGAGTAAAATTTCAAATCAGCGGGAGCACGGTTCAGCGTTTACGGCAGAATATGTCCGTTTCCACCAACACGCTGGATGACTTATGTAATTTACTGGATTGCTCCTTGTCTGAGATAGCCAAGTACGTCCCGGATTCAAAATGAGCCTATTTGTTCGGATACTGATTTTTCACAAATAAGCAAAACCGCGCAATGGAGCAAGTTCCTCCATTGCGCGGTTTCCTTATATTTTCTTTTCCAAAAAGACCAGCTGCACATCGGGAATCCCATGAAAGGTACACCCGATCACGCCCGCCTCTTCATAGCCCAGCTTCCCATAGAATCTCCGGGCCGGGGTATTCTGTGTCTGGGTGTTCAGGCGCAGGCACTTACAGCCGCTGTCCTTTCCGTATTGCTCATAAAAGTCCATCATCCGGGTTCCGCAGCCCCTGCCGGAAAATTGGGGATCTACCGCCAGGGTATGCATGACCATGATCTCTTGCGGCTGGGCGTCATAGCGCCAATTGCCGCCGCCGTATTCTTTTCCCTGCTTCCGATTGATGATGGCCGAAGCTGTCACCGTGCCATCCTCGATCTCCACGAACAGCTCCCCACACTCCAGTGCCCGGACAGCCGTCTGCCTTGTGGGGTACGCATTCCGCGCCCAATGCAGAGGAATCCGGCCTTCCTCGATGCCGCTGTGAATGGCATTGTAAATTTCTTCCACCCGGTCAATGTCGCCGGTTACCGCTTTTCGTATCATAAAGTCCTCTCTTCCTTCAGTCCAATATCCTTGATCACTTCTCCCGCCAGGATCAGTCCGGCGGCTCCCGGCACATAGGACACGCTTCCCGGGATCTGCCGTTTTCCCAAAGCGGCGGCCTCTTCCTCCCAGCCCTTGGGCGTAATCACTTCCTCCTGGGAGTATACTGCCTTCAAATGCTTGATGCCCCGTTTCCCCAGCTCCTTGCGCATGACCCTGGCCAGAGGACACATGGCGGTTTTGGATATATCCGCCACCTGAAAGGCAGAGGCGTCCAGCTTGTTTCCCGTTCCCATGCAGGAGATGATTGGGGTTCCCGCATCATTGGCCCGCTCCACCAGCTGGAGCTTTCCCGTCACCGTGTCGATGGCGTCCACAATATAGTCGTATTCCCGGAAGTCAAATTGATCCGCCGTCTCCGGGGTGTAGAACACGTCATGAACCCGGACAACGCATTCCGGATTGATGTCCAGCACCCGACGCCTGGCCGCTTCCGTCTTCTTCAGTCCCACCGTGGAATGGGTCGCCAGCAGCTGACGGTTCAGATTGGAGATACTGATTGTGTCATTGTCCACCAGGTCAAGCTGACCGATGCCGCCTCTGGCCAGAGCCTCCACGGTATAGCCGCCTACGCCGCCCAGGCCGAACACCGCCACCCGCGCCCTTTGCAGCCGCTCCAAAGCATCCGTTCCCAGAAGCATTTCCGTGCGGAAAAATTGCTCTTTCATAGTTCCATCCTCCAAGTGAACCAAAAAGCGGCTCAGGCACAGAACCAGAGCCGCTTTGCTTTTTTACGTTTCCTCTTCCAGCCGCCGGATATCCGCGCCCAGGGCGGTGAGCTTCTCAACCAGTCTCTCATAGCCCCGTTCAATGAAGTGGATGTTCTCCACATAGGTGGTTCCCTCAGCCGCCAGTCCGGCGATCACCAGAGCCGCGCCGGCCCGGAGATCGTGGGCATATACCGTAGCCCCGTAGAGCTTTTCCACGCCGGTGACTGTGGCCGTCTTGCCGTCGATCTTGATATTGGCGCCCATGGCTTTCAGCTCCTCGCAGTAGCCAAAGAAGCGGGTCTCATATACGCTTTCCGTCAAAAGACTGACGCCGCTGGCCAGGGCCATACACACACAGACCTGGGCCTGCATATCCGTTGGAAAACCGGGATAGGGGCGGGTCTTGACCGTGGTTCGGCGGAGAGGCCCGCCGCACATGATCCGCACCGAATCGTCGTAGTTGATGATCTTTGCCCCCATTTCCTGAAGCTTGCTGGTAATGCAGTCCAGGTGCTTGGGGATCACGTTCTGAATCAGCACATTGCCTCCCGCGGCTGTCACCGCGGCCAGGTATGTACCCGCCTCGATCTGGTCGGGGATGATGGCATAGGTGCCGCCCCGCAGGGAATTGACCCCCTTGATCTTCACCGTATCGGTGCCCGCGCCGCTGACCCGGGCACCCATGGTGTTCAGGAAGTTGGCAAGGTCTACGATGTGAGGCTCCTTGGCGGCGTTCTCAATGATGGTCTGGCCGGGGATCAGAGTGGCCGCCAGCATGATGTTTACCGTAGCGCCAACGGA
>CAYMWT010000257.1:0-3643 GCA_964394055.1 uncultured Oscillospiraceae bacterium | reverse complement strand
CCCCCGCAAACGGAGTCAGAGTCCGGTGTGCTACCGTTACACAAATCCTCTATGCAAGCCGCTATTATTATATGCAATTCTTTTAAAATGTCAAGCGCCTTTTCCGCATTTTTTCACCCTTTTCCCAGCACCACATTCTCTTCCTTTTGTCAAGAAATTTTCATTGGGGATTTTCTCCAAAAATTTCTTTCAATAATCAGCATAACGCCGAAAATAAAAGATTGACTTTACAAATCACAAATTGAATGCTATAGTTAATTCAGTTTTTAGGCAATTCATACAAAACTTTTAGAGAAAGGGGTAGCCCTTTCCCTGTTTCCGTGAAACGGAAACAGCTCTTCGGCTTTTTCCGGGATCACCCGGTTGAGCATACATATTTTTTAGGAGGATCTCATAATGAAAAAGATCATTTCCCTGCTGTTGGTGCTGGCTATGGTTCTGACCTTGGCTGCATGCGGCTCCAGCTCCGGCACAAAGACCTACAAAATCGGCGTCGCCATCTATCAGTACAACGACAACTTCATGACCCTGTATCGTCAGGAAATCGAGAACTACTTCAAGACCCTGGAAACCGACTCCGTCAAGTATGAAATCACCATGGTCGACGGCAAGAACGACATGGGCGAGCAGACCAACCAGATCGATACCTTCATCACCCAGAAGATGGACGCCATCATCTGCAACCTGGTTCAGACTTCCTCCGCTGAAGTCATCGTGGACAAGGTTGTCGCCGCCGGTATCCCCCTGATCCTCATCAACCGTGAGCCTCTGGGCGACAATGGCGACGAGTCCTACGAGGGCATCCTGAACAACGATAAGGTTTGCTACGTCGGCGCTGACGCCCGTCAGTCCGGCACCTTCCAGGGCGAGATCGTGGCCGCTCTGGACAACAAGGGCGACATGAACGGCAACGGCACTGTGGAGTACGTCATGATCGAGGGCGACCCCGAGAACGTTGACGCCCAGTATCGTACCGAGTACTCCATCAAGGCTCTGACCGACGCCGGCGTGCAGGTCAAATGCCTGACCGACCAGATCGGTAACTGGGATCAGGCTAAGGGTCAGGAAATCGCTGCTGCCGCTCTGGCTCAGTACGGCGATGAGATCGACGTCATCTTCTGCAACAACGACGGCATGGCCCTGGGCGCTGCCGCTGCCATCGAAGCCGCTGGCCGTAAGGTCGGTGAGGACATCCTGCTGCTGGGTGTTGACGCTCTGGACGAGTGCGTTGAGATGGTCAACAATGGCACCATGACCGGTACCGTTCTGAACGACCACATCGGTCAGTCCCACACCGCTGTCGACGTCACCGTCAAGGCTCTCAATGGCGAGAAGATCGACAACTACTACTGGGTTGACTACGTCAAGGTCGTCAAGGAGTAATTTCACTTTTTGAAACCTGTGTGGGTGGGCCGGAAACGGTCCACCCACTTCGCCCCGCTTTCTGTTTGGCGAAGCTGAGGGTCAAGCGTCCCTCTTGGTCTGAGGGAAGGAGAAGGCTCCTTCTCTTCCCCTGAGGCTAAGAAAATGGTCTTATATATTAGGAGTTAGGAGGTCTGCTTTATGAACGAGTACCGCTTGGAAATGCGGGGTGTCTGCAAATCGTTCCCCGGCGTGAAGGCTCTGGATCACGCACAGTTACAGCTGCGCCCCGGCAAGGTTCACGCGCTGATGGGCGAAAACGGCGCCGGTAAGTCCACGCTCATGAAGTGCATGTTCGGCATCTATAAGATGGACGAAGGTGAAATTATCTACGAAGGCCAGAAGGTCAATATCAAGGATCCTCTGGAAGCACTGAAGATGGGCATTGCCATGGTTCATCAGGAGCTGCAGCCCATTCCCGCCCGTACCATTGGCGAGAATATCTTCCTGGGCCGGTATCCCATGAAGAAGCTGCTGGGCTTCATCCCCGTGGTGGATCACGACAAGATGTATGCCGACACTGCCGAACTCCTGAAAAAGGTTCGTATGAACTTCGACCCCAGGCAGATGCTGGGAGAACTGAGCGTTTCCCAGATGCAGTCCGTGGAAATCGCCAAGGCCGTTTCCGCCAACTGTAAGGTTCTGATCCTGGACGAGCCCACCTCCTCCCTGACGGCCAACGAAGTGGAAGCCCTGTTCCGGATCATGGAGGATCTGAAGGCGGAGGGTGTCTCCATTGTTTACATCTCCCACAAAATGGATGAGATTCTGCGGATCTCCGACGAAGTCACCATCATGCGTGACGGCCAGTACATCGGCACTTGGGACTGCGCGGGCCTGACCACTGACTTCATCATCTCCAAGATGGTAGGCCGGGAACTGACAAACCTCTATCCCCCCCGGAATAACGTCCCCGGGGATGTGGTCTTCGAGGTGGAGGACTTCACCTCCATCAACCCCAAGAGCTTCCGGCACGTTTCCTTCCAGCTGCGCAAGGGCGAGATTCTGGGCGTGGGCGGTCTGGTGGGCGCACAGCGTACCGAACTGATGGAAGGCCTGTTTGGCATCCGCTCCCACACCAGCGGCAGCATCCGCTACATGGGCAAGGAGCTGCCCATCCACCGTCCCAAGGACGCCATCGATCAGGGCATCGCCATGCTGACGGAGGATCGCCGGGCCACCGGCATTATGGGCGTTCTCAGCGTTGCTGATAACATCTCCGTGGCCTCCCTGAACCAGTACCTGGATTACGGCATTATGATCAATAATAAGAAGGTTGAGAATCTGGTGCAGGAGAATGTTCAGAAAATGAACATCAAGACCCCTTCCAGCAAGACCCAGATCCAAAGCCTGTCCGGCGGTAACCAGCAGAAGGTGCTGATTGGACGGTGGCTGGCGAACAACCCCGATGTTCTGATCCTGGACGAGCCTACCCGTGGTATTGACGTGGGCGCGAAATACGAAATCTACTGCATCATTGAAGAACTTGCCCGGGCGGGAAAGAGCATCATCATGATCTCCTCCGAAATGGCGGAGCTGATCGGCATGTCCGACCGGATCATGGTCATGTGCGATGGTCGTGTCACCGGCTTTATCGACGGCAAGGACGCCACCCAGGAAAATGTCATGGCCCTGGCTACCCAGTTTGAGACGGTTTAATTAGGAGGAAAGTACGAACATGAAAACAAAGATGAGCTTCTCCCAGAAGGTCTGGGCCTACATGAAGGGCAATCCCATTGTGGTCATGATGGCCGGTATCAGCCTGATCGTCGGCTTCACCATCCCCAATTTCTTTTCCCCGGATAATCTGAACGTTCTGATGGGCAACACCACCATTCGTTTCCTCATCGCCCTGGGCGTTTCCGGGTGTCTGATCACCAAGGGCACTGACCTGTCCGCCGGCCGTCAGGCAGCCCTGGCCGCTACCCTCACCGGCGTTATGGTGCAGCGGGCGGACTACACCTCCCGTCTGTTCTCCTGGATGCCCGAAATGAATATGTGGATCGCTCTGCTGATCGTTCTGGTCATCGGTGCTTTCATTGGCACCATCACCGGCCTGGTTGTCTCCCGGCTGAATGTGCCCCCCTTCATCGCCACCCTGGGCATTCAGACCATTGTCTACGGCATCAACCTGATCTATACCAATGCCCAGCCCATTGGCGGCCTGAGCCAGCAGTTCAAGGACTTCTTTAACTGGAAGATCCTGGCTATCGGCAGCTTC
>CAYMWT010000256.1:0-3648 GCA_964394055.1 uncultured Oscillospiraceae bacterium | reverse complement strand
TGTACAGCAGGAGGTTCGCTATGGGCGTTTTTGTCTGATGGGAGATGTCCCCAATGAGAGACTTGATCTTGTCCTTTTCCTGCCTGACATTTTCCGCCGAGGTTACCCCGGCGGTGAGGTATTGGAAGAACCGCATTTCCAGGGCGGACAGCCGGGTTTCGTCAAAGTTTTCTTCCCGAAAGGTTCCATTTTTCGCCTGTTCCAGCATTTTATCCAGGGTGTCCATGGTTTTCCTTGTCTTCACCCGGTTCCAAAGCACCAGAATCACAGCCACCGCAAGGCACACCAGCCCAAAAATCACGCCCGCTCTATTCATCCTTCTTCACCCACATGTATCCGATGCCGTACACGGTCTTGATATACCCCTGAGCACCCAGCTTGTCCCGCAGCCGCTTGACGGTGACAGACAGGGCGTTTTCCTCCACGAAATCCGCTCCATCCGTCCAGATCCGGTCAACCAGGGTATCCCGTGCCATCACGTTTCCCCGGTTCTCCACCAGCAGTCGCAGCAGCTTCTGCTCCGTTTTGCTCAGCTGTACCTCCTGTTCTCCCGCAAAGAAGCGCAGATTTGGAAAGTCAAACAGAAACCCGTCTTCCCGATAGGCGCAGCCTCTGGGCGTCGCTGCCTTGCGCAGCTGGGTATTGACCCTGGCCCGGAGGACGGACAGGGAGAAGGGCTTGGTGATATAATCGTCCGCTCCCTGTTCCAGCCCGTCCACAATGTCCAGGTCCGTATCATTGGCTGTCAGCAGGATCACCGGGGTTTCGGGGAACGTTTCCTTGACCTCCCGGAGAAAGTCCACACCGTTCCCGTCAGGCAGGTTCACATCCAGCAGCACCAGGCTCGCCTGGGAAAGCTGCTGTCTTGCGGTACGCAGGTTCGGACAGGCGAGAATCTCCCGGCCTTCCGCCCTCAGCGCCCGGCTCAGGCCCTGGTTTAGACTTTGGTCATCTTCCACGATCAGTATGGTGTCCATTCCGGCATCCCTTCTCTTTTGGCTGTTTTCTCATGCTTCCGATTGGGGCTATTCTACCACAGTCCGCCTTCCCATGCAATCCATTTTTCCGGCCTCAGTCCCCACAGAAACCGTCATCCCATCCCGGACTTTAAAATTACCAGAAACCCCTTCACCCAGGTACATTTTTTTGGATAAAAACGAGAAATACGCCGTTCTATGCGGATAACCGTTGACAAATACCCCGAAAATGTGTACCATAAAGACAAACAAATACGTTCCTTGCCGATATAGTTTCGGATAGATGGCCCGAATGTTTCTACCGTGACGCCAATGAAGTCACGACTATTGGTTAGAAAATTACATGCGCACTGGCTTTCCGTGTGCATTGTTTTCTTTTCGGGCAACGAAATTACGGCAGGCAGACTGAATGCATTGGTCTGCTCTTTTTATTTCCCGAAAGGAGATTGACAGGATGAAGGCTATGGAAGAAAAGATCCTCCGTGAAGGCAAGGTGCTCCCCGGCGGGATCTTAAAGGTAGGCAGCTTCCTGAACCAGCAGATCGACACCGACTTTCTCAACCAGATCGGCACCGAAATTGCCCGTCTCTTCGGCGGTGAGGGCATCACCAAGGTGCTGACCATTGAAGCCTCCGGCATCGCCATTGCCGCGGCCGCCGGCATCAGCCTGGGCGTGCCCATGGTCTTTGCCAAGAAGCACAAAACCAGCAACGTGGACGGCAGCGTCTTTACCTCCAAGGTTCACTCCTTCACCCATAACACCGACTACACCATTGTGGTCAGCCGGGACTATCTGCTTCCCGGGGACAAGGTGCTGCTGGTGGATGATTTTCTCGCCAACGGTCAGGCTCTCAACGGCCTGATGGATCTGTGCCAGCAGGCCGGGGCCCAGGTGGTCGGCGTATCCGCCGCCATTGAGAAGGGCTTCCAGGGCGGCGGCGACGCCCTCCGGGCCAAGGGCATCCGTGTGGAATCCCTGGCTGTCATTGATTCCATGGATGATACATCCATCACTTTCCGTAAATAATATGTGAGGATTTTGTCTGAATTTCGACAGTATCCGCATATTATATATAAGCATGTCCTTAATTTTTTAGAAAAAGGAGAAAAGAAAACATGAAAAAGCTGATTGCACTTGTGCTCTGCCTGGTTCTGTGCCTGTCTCTGGCCGCTTGCGGCGGCAACAGCACCGCTTCCACCGAAGCACCCAAGACCGACGCTCCCGCCGCTGAGGTTCCCGCCGAAACCCAGGCCCCTGCTACCGAGCCGGCAGCTGCCGCTGCTGACGTGAAGGTTGGCTTCATCTTCCTCCACGACGAGAACTCCACCTATGACCTGAACTTCATGAACGCCGCCAAGGAAGCCTGCGCCAACCTGGGCCTCAGTGAAGATCAGTACGTCTTCCGTACCAACATCCCCGAAGGCCAGGAGTGCTACAACGCCGCTGCTGAGCTGGTTGACGACGGCTGCAACATCATCTTCGCCGACTCCTTCGGCCATGAGGACTATATGATCCAGGCCGCCATGGAGTTCCCCGAGGTTCAGTTCTGCCATGCCACCGGCACCAAGGCTCACACTCAGGGTCTTGATAACTTCCACAACGCTTTTGCTTCCATCTACGAAGGCCGTTACCTGGCTGGCGTTGCCGCCGGTATGAAGCTGAACGAAATGATCGAGGCTGGTGAGTTCACCGCTGAGGAAGCCAAGATGGGCTACGTCGGCGCCTTCACCTACGCCGAGGTTATCTCCGGCTACACCTCCTTCTATCTGGGCGCCAAGTCTGTCTGCCCCTCCGTCACCATGGATGTCACCTTCACCGGCTCCTGGTACGACGAGACCGCCGAGAAGGAAGGCGCCAATAAGCTGATCGCCGGCGGCGCCAAGCTCATCAGCCAGCACGCCGACTCCATGGGCGCTCCCACTGCCTGCGAGACCGCCGGTGTTCCCAACGTCTCCTACAACGGCTCCACTGTGGCTGCCTGCCCCAACACCTTCATCGTCTCCTCCCGGATCAACTGGGCTCCCTACTACGAGCTGGCCATCTCCGCTGTGATGAACGGCGAGGCCATCCCCGCCGACTACACCGGCACCATCGCCACCGACTCCGTGCAGCTGAGCGAGATCAACGAGGCTGCTGCCGCTGCCGGCACCGCTGACAAGCTCGCCGAAGTGAAAGCGGCTCTGGAAAGCGGCTCCCTGCAGGTCTTCGACGTTTCCACCTTCACCGTGGACGGCGCTGTCATTGACAGCTTCATGGCCGACGTGGACACCGATCCTGCTTACGAGAAGGATACCGAGGCTCTGGAGAACGGCGCGATCATGGAATCCAAGTTCCGCTCCGCTCCCTACTTCGATCTGCAGATCGACGGCATCAACCTGCTGGACACCAACTTTGGTGACTAATTGTTATTACCTCGTTGGGAGCCCCTTATGGGGCTCCCTCGACCTGCCTTGAAGGGCAGCGCAGTGTTTTTCCGCCGCGCTGCCCTTTGCGGCAGATAGCATTTTCCCTGTCACAGCCCCAAAGCTGGAATAAAAAGAAGGAGTTGACGCCTTTTGGATACCAAAACCCCCGCTGTCACCATGCGGGACATTTCAAAGTCCTTCGGCACCGTCCTGGCCAACGATAAGGTATGGCTGGACATCTACCGGGGAGAGATTCTGGCTCTGC
>CAYMWT010000255.1:0-3659 GCA_964394055.1 uncultured Oscillospiraceae bacterium | reverse complement strand
CAACGCTGCCCGCAAGAAGAGCAGCATGACTCTGAAGCTGAATAAGCTGGCCTGAGTTCTCTGAAAATATCTCCCTCCTGACTTTTTCGGAGGGAGTTTTTTCATGGCTTTTTTCAGGGCGTGGTGACGGTTTTCGGCAAATTCCCGTTGCAAAGAAGGGGAAGATTGGGTATAATACAGGGAAAAAGAGGGGAGGCCGAAAAAATGGCGAGGCTATCCGACCCGGTGACCATCCTGAAGGGGGTGGGCGCGGCCAGGGCAAAGCAGTTTGAAAACCTGAATATCCGAACCCTGGGTGACCTGATCTGCCATTTTCCCCGGGGCTACGAGGATCGGACGAAGCTTGTAACCATTGACGCCCTACAGGTGGATGTGCCTACCTGCTTCAAGGCTGTGGTGATGAACACCCCCAGAACCAGTCACATCCGTAAGGGCCTGGATCTGACCAAGGTGCAGGTGGCGGATCATACCGCCCGGCTGAACCTGACCTTTTTCAACAACCGCTATGTTTCCGACAACCTGGTCTATGGCCGGGAGTACATATTTTACGGCGCGGTCAGCGGGGACTTCATCGGCTACAATATGACAAACCCCGTTTTTGAGGCTGTGGATGCCCCGGGGGTCACCACCCGCCGGGTGCTGCCCATTTACCCATTGACGGCGGGACTGAGCAACGCCATGGTGGTCAAGGCGGTAACCCAGGCCCTTGCGGTGTGTGATCCGCCGGCGGAAATTCTTCCTTCTTCCATTCGGGAGCAATATGGGATCCTTCCCGCGGAGAAAGCCTACCATGCCATCCATGCTCCCCAATCTCTGGAAGAGGCGGAGCAGGCAAAAAAGCGGCTGATCTTTGAGGAATTCTTTGTATTTTCCGCGGGACTGTCTCTGACCCGGGCGGCCAGAGCGTCAAAAAGGGTACAGCCCTTTGAAAATTTACAAATGGAGGCCTTTTATGGGGCCCTGCCCTTTACCCTGACAGGGGCTCAGAGACGGGCGATTGATGAGATCCTGGCAGATTTCCAAAAGGGCGCGCCTATGAACCGATTGGTTCAGGGAGACGTGGGCAGCGGAAAGACCATGGTGGCGGCGGCTGCCGCTTACTGTGCGGCCCAAAATGGAAAGCAGACCGCCTTGATGGCGCCCACGGAGATCCTGGCAGAGCAGCATTACGCCTCCCTGAAAGCGTTGTTCGGGCCTCTGGGGATAACGGTTGCCCTGCTCACCGGCTCCATGACACCCAGGCAAAAGCGCACGATCCGGGAGGAGATCGCCTCCGGAGAAGCTCAGGTGACAGTGGGAACCCACACTTTGATTACGGATGCCACAGCCTTTCAAAACCTGGGACTGGTGATCGCCGACGAGCAGCACCGCTTCGGCGTGGCCCAGCGCTCCAGGCTTTCGGAAAAGGGAGAGGATCCCCATTTGCTGGTGATGTCGGCTACCCCCATTCCCAGAACCCTGGCCCTGCTGATGTACGGAGATCTGGATGTGTCCATACTGGATGAGCTGCCTCCGGGCCGGGAAAGGGTGGATACCTTCCTGGTGTCGGAAAGCTACCGGCCCCGGATCAACGCCTTTATCCGCAAGCAGGTAGGGGAGGGGCACCAATGCTTCATTGTCTGCCCGGCAGTGGAGGAAAACCAGGAGCTGGGCATCAAGGCGGCCTCTGCCTGGGCGGAAACCCTGCAAAAGACCGTATTCCCGGATCTGCGGATCGCCCTGCTTCACGGGCAGATGAAGGGCAGCGAGAAGGAGGCGGCCATGGCGGCCTTTGCCAGAGGTGAGGCGGATGTCATGGTTGCCACCACGGTAATCGAGGTGGGTGTGGATGTGCCCAACGCCACGCTCATGGTCATTGAGGACGCGGATCGGTTCGGACTGAGCCAGCTCCATCAGCTTCGTGGCCGGGTTGGCAGAGGCAAGGCCAAAAGCTTTTGCATCCTTACCACCCACAACCGAAACCCGGAGACATTGCAGCGGCTCAAGGCCCTGTGCAAAACCACCGACGGTTTCCGGATCGCGGAAGAGGACTTAAAGCTGCGAGGCCCGGGGGACTTCTTCGGCTCCCGGCAGTCCGGATTGCCAGCCTTCCGGGTGGCGGATCTGAGCTTTGACCTGGGCACTTTGAAGGAGGCCCAGGCGGCCTCGACTCGGTGGATCGAGGAATACGGCGATTCCGATACCCCGGAGGCGGCTGCCTTACGGGAGCGGATCGGAGAGCTGTTCCGACGGTCAGAGGGCACCATGAACTGAAATGTGTTAATCAACCAAATAGATGAAGGAAAGGTTTGAAACATATGAAAAAATCCAGATTTGCGGGACTTTTGGCGGCTGTTTTTCTTCTTCTGACCATGAGTCCCATGGCTCAGGCGGATGAAACCGAAGCCACAGAAGAAATGGTAGAGGAAACCCGGGTATCCGCCTCCCGGACGAACAGCGGCACCTGCGGCGACGGCCTTACCTGGGAGCTGAAGGGCAGCACCCTGACCATTTCCGGCAGCGGCGAAATGGAGGAGGGCTCCTCCTGGGCGGGCCAGGACAGGATCAAGACCGTGATCCTCACCGGCGGCGTCACCACTGTGGCGGCGGAGGCCTTCACCGGCTGTGAGAACCTCACCGGAATCGATTTCGGCGACGCTCTGAAGGAGATCCACCAGGACGCCTTCCGGGACTGTGTGGGGCTGACATCCATCAGCCTGCCCGCGACCTTCCGGCTGTTTGGGCCCGGCTGCTTCCGGGACTGCACGAACCTGGAAACGGTTTTCTGCGCCGGCGGTATGCCCTCCTTTAAGGACAGCTGCCTGTGGACAGGGAACACCATCACCATATACTATCCCACGAATAACCCCTGGCCTGCCGACCCGGTGCAGACCCTGTACAATAACTTTGGCGGACGGCTGGAAATCCTGATGGCCTCCAGCGACGCGCCCCAGCCTCCCGTGGTAAAGGTGGAGGAGACGGTTCCCCCGGAGACGGAAGCGCCCACGGAGCCTGCCACCGTTCCCACCATTGCTCCCACTACGGCTCCCACACTGCCTCCTGAGACAGTGCCGCCAACGACCCAGGCTCCCACCGTGGCCCCGACCACAGAGCCTGCCCCGGAGACCACAGAGGCGGCTCATTACACCCTGCCCACCATGGTTACCCAGCCTCAGGAAGAGGAGCCGGAGAGCACAGGCTTGAGCGGCGGCATTATCGGGATCCTTCTGATCGCGGCAGTGCTGACCTTCTTCCTGGTGGGCGCCCTGATTGCCAAAAGCGTCAGCCGCAGACGCTACAGAGAATAATCCCCGGTTTAAAACAAACTTAACAACTCCCGGGAAAATCACCCATTTTCGGGGTTTCCCGGGAGTTTTTTTGTTTGTAACGGAAAAAATAAAAAAGTGGTTGTAAGTTTCCAAAAAATGATGTAAAATAATACAACCTGTGGTATACAACAAATATGCGGCTTATACGCTTTTTGGAGGTAATGAATATGGAAAAACCCATTGTACTTGTGATTATGGACGGCGTCGGCAAGGGCGACGGCGGCAGCGGCGACGCGGTTAAGGTCGCCAATACCCCGACCCTGGATCATCTGCTGGCCACCTGTCCTCATACTTATCTGAAAGCCCATGGCACCGCTGTGGGTCTGCCCACCGATGACGATATGGGCAACT
>CAYMWT010000254.1:0-3662 GCA_964394055.1 uncultured Oscillospiraceae bacterium | reverse complement strand
CCACCAAGGATCTGATCCATCCCACCCGCAGCGATACCTCCTACGCTTACTGGTATCTGTTCAACTTCGATCCCAACTTTGACGATGTATACGAGCCCGCCAACTGGAAGCTGGCCGTAAACAACGAGAACTTCCGGAAGGCCATCACCGCTGCCTTCAACCGGATGCCGGCTCTCGCCACCAACGACCGGGTGGATCCCACCTCCATGAAGAACAACACCATCACCCCCAACGGCTTTGCCGCCGCCTCCAAGGATTACACCTACTACGGCGAGCTGGCCGCCTACACCGATGGTGACAACTTCGACGAGGCAAAGGCCGCTGAGTACAAGGCCGCCGCTATGGAAGAGCTGACCGCCGCCGGCGCCACCTTCCCTGTGAAGATGCTCATGTGCTTCAACCCCTCCACCGCCAACTGGGCACAGGAGTGCCAGGTCGTGGAGCAGACCATTGAGAACATCCTGAGCACCGACTTTGTGGACATCATTGTGGAAGCCGGCCCCGAGACCGGATTCCTGGGCGCCATCCGCCGTACCGGCAAGTACGCCTTCATGAAGTGCAACTGGGGTGCTGACTACGCCGACCCCGAGACCTGGACCGATCCCTTCACCACCGATTCCAGCTACAGCTTCATCTTCAAGAGCCAGGATGAAACCACCAAGGCTCTGTACGCCGAGTACAGCTCCCTGGTAGACGCTGCCAAGGCTATCACCAATGACATGGATGCCCGGTACGAGGCCTTCGCCAAAGCCGAGGCCTTCCTGCTGGATCACGCCTTCGCGGTGCCCATCCACATCAGCGCCCGGAACTATCAGATGTGCAATCTGAACGTATTCGAGGGTCAGTACGCTTCCTTCGGCCTGGCCAACCAGCGCTACAAGGATCAGCACCTGTATGACACCTCCATGAGTCTGGAAGAGTATCAGGCCGCCTACGCCGAATGGCAGGCAAAGCTGGCTGACTAACGCTTCCCTTTTCCAAGCATCTGGGGCTGTCTCATTTCATATGAGACAGCCCCTGCCCACTCAGGCTTCCTGTTTTGCCCTCTCAGTCAGGCTTCGCCTGCCAGCTCCCCCAGAGGGGGAGCCAAGTAGGTGTCATGATTTGAGAAAGGCTTTCCTTTTTGACCACGCCCTTGGCTCCCCCTCCGGGGGAGCTGTCGAGCGCAGCGAGACTGAGAGGGCTACCCCCTTCCATCTGTCCATTTCGGAGCCTGTACCAGTGTCTCTTCCTCCGGAAGTGCCAGTGGTATCGGCTCTGATTTTTTACCCCAGGAGGATCCCTATGACGAAATACATATCAAAACGTGTCCTGCACTCCCTTTTCACCATGCTGATCATCATTACCATTCTCTTTGCGCTGCTGCGGATGATGCCGGTGGAGGGCTACTTTGAAAACTACGACAAAATGTCTTCCACCCAGGTTCAGGTGAAGCTCCAGTCCCTGGGCCTGACGGATCCCCTGTATAAGCAGATCGTAAGATTTTACGGTCAGCTTCTCCATGGGGATCTGGGCACCTCCAACGTCTACCGCAAGGATGTGGCCATTACGGAAATCATCGGGGAGAAGATCCCCATTTCCATCAGGCTGGGCCTCATGGCCCTGTGCATCTCCCTGGCTCTGGGTCTGCCCCTGGGCATTCTCATGGCCCGGAGCACCCGGACGAAGTGGAAAATCGGAGACAAGCTGGGCACCGTGTTCATCGTGCTGATTCAGGCCATGCCCTCGGCGGTGTATCACATTCTGATCCAGTTCGCCGGTTCCCAGACCCACATCGGCCGGGACATTCTGGGACTGCCCATGCTTTTTGACGCCGGGAATCCCAAAAGCTACATTCTGCCCATCATCTCCCTGTCCATCGGCAACATCGCCTACTATGCCATGTGGCTGCGGCGGTACATGGTGGATGAAGCCAACAAGGATTACATCCGGCTGGCCCGGGCCAAGGGTGTGCCCAGCGGCAAAATTTCCAGCCGCCACGTCTTCCGGAACGCCTTCGTGCCTCTGGTACAGTATATCCCCAACTCCATTCTCTTTACCCTGATGGGGTCGCTGTATGTGGAGTCTCTGTACTCCGTCCCCGGTATGGGCGGTCTGCTGGTCACTGCCATCAAGCGTCAGGATAACACCCTGGTGCAGGCTCTGGTGCTGATTTACGCTGTGATCTCCATTCTGGGTCTGCTCTTCGGCGATATTCTCATGGCCATTGTGGATCCGAGAATCAGTTTTTCCAAGAAGGAGGGTGCCCGCTGATGAAAAATCTTGGTTTTCGTCCCCTGCGCAGCGTCAAAACCGACGCTCTGGGGGATTCCATTGCGGAATCCATGAAGCAGCCTCCCATGTCTGACGAAGAGGCCTTCTCCTTTGCCGACTTTGATCCCGAAAACGCGGAACGCGGCGGCTACTCCGGCTACTCCTACTGGGGCTCCACACTGCGGGCCTTCTTCCAGAATAAGATCGCTGTGTTCTTCCTCATTGTCATGGTAACGGTGCTGCTGTTTACCTTCATCCAGCCCTACCTTCCCGGTCAGAAGGATCCCCTTCTCATTCACAACGACGAATGGGGTCTGCCTCTGAACAACGTGCCTCCCGGAGGGGAATTCTGGATGGGCACCAACTCCATCGGCCAGGATCTGTGGGCACGGATCTGGGCCGGTACCCGTACCTCTCTGTTCATCGGCTTCACCGTGGCCCTGGTGGAGGCTGTGGTGGGCATCCTGGTGGGTGTGCTGTGGGGCTATGTAAGAAAGCTGGACTTCTTCTTTACCGAGCTGTATAACGTGCTGGACAACATCCCTCAGACCCTGCTGCTGATCCTCATTTCCTACGTTCTCCGGCCCGGCGTGTCCACCATTATTTTCGCTCTGTCCTTAACCGGCTGGCTGGGCATGGCCCGGTTCATCCGGAACCAGATCATCATTATCCGGGATCGGGACTACAACCTGGCCTCCCGGTGTCTGGGCATTCCCACCTGGCGGATCATTCTCAAGAATCTGCTTCCTTACCTGGTGTCCGTCATCACCATGCGGATGGCTCTGGCCATTCCCTCCGCCATCGGCAACGAGGTTTTCGTCACCTACATTGGCATCGGCCTGCCCGTGGACACTCCGTCCCTTGGCAACCTGATCCAGACCGGCCGTTCTCTCATGACCGTAGCCTCCCTGCGGTATCAGCTGTACTTCCCGGTGCTGGTGCTGGTCATCATCACCGTGTCCTTCTACATCATCGGCAACGCCTTTGCCGACGCCGCCGACCCCAAGAATCATACCAGATAAGGAGGGGCTTATGGAACAAAATAAAAACGTGATCCTGTCCGTTCAGGATCTGGATGTGAAATTCACCCTCCGGTCTCAGGTGCTCCATGCCATCCGTGGGGTCAGCCTGGACGTGTACCAGGGGGAAAGTCTGGCCATTGTGGGAGAATCCGGCTCCGGCAAGTCCGTCTTTGTCAAGTGCATGATGGGTCTGCTGGACGCCAACGGATATATCGCGGGCGGCCACATTCTCTACAACGGCCAGGATCTGACCAAATTCCGTACCGACAAGGAATGGCTGAAAATCCGGGGCCATGAAATCGCCATGGTCTTCCAGGATCCCATGACCTCCCTGAACCCTCTGAAAACCATTGGCAAGCAGCTTCAGGAGGCGGTGGAGCTTCACCA
>CAYMWT010000253.1:0-3677 GCA_964394055.1 uncultured Oscillospiraceae bacterium | reverse complement strand
TTCCACGACGCTCAGGAGCCCCTGGGATTCGTCATACAGTCCAGGGTAGACGGGGACATTCTCGCCTTTGCCACGGACACGGTGAACCTGCCGTACAACTTTCCGGGGGTGAATCTGCTGGCGGTGGAGGCGAACTTCCAGCAGGATGTCTTGGATCGGTGTGAACGGATGCCGGAGAAGACCCGGCATCGGGTGAGCAATACCCATATGGAGATCGACAAGCTGTGTGATTGCCTCAGGAGGATGGATTTAAGCCGGTGCCGGGAGATTTATCTGCTGCATTTATCTGCGGCTACGTCCCATGAGGGGCAGTTTATCAATAAGGTGAGACGGGCGGTTCCGTGGTATGTGACGGTGTCAGTTTGCCCGAGATAGGAGGACGCATGGCAGAACGAAGAATGTTCTCAGCAAAAATTACGGAATCGGATACCTTCTATTCGCTTCCGGCAAGCGCGCAAGCGCTGTATTTACATCTCAATATGCTTGCGGACGACGATGGATTTGTGAACAACGTGATGGGCGCCGCAAATCAGATTCCCGGTGGAAAAGCAGCGCTGAAACGGCTGATTGAATGCAGGTTTTTACTGCAATTCGGCTCGATTATTGTCATAAAGCACTGGAGAATGGCGAACAGCCTGAAAAATGACCGGGTCAAGAAGCTGACCTATCCGGACGTGGCAAAGCGCATATGGATGAAGTCCAACCGCTCCTATACGGATCGCCCGGCGGAGGGTGCAAAGACGCTGTTTGAACTGAAAACCGGAATCCGTTTGGATTCCACCTGGAATCCGGATGGAATCCATTTGGATTCCCAACCGAATAGAACCGAAGAGAACCGAATAGAACCGAAAGGAACCGAACCGAAGGCGGTGGATTCCAGAGACTATTTTCAAATGCTTTGGGATGCATACCCGGAGGCCAGGAGGGGACGCAAGGCGGAAGCCAAGGAAGCCTATGCATTCTGCATCCAGGATGACGGCAGCGGCAGGCAGGCGCTGGAGGCACTGAAGATGTGGAAGCAGTCAGAGCAATGGGCCAAGGACAGTGGACAGTATGTTCCATATCTGGTCAACTGGATCAGCCGTGGCACATGGAAAACACAGCCGTCAAAAATGGCGGTTCCTATGGGCGCCTCCGGGCAGCTGGGACAGGCGGAGCTGGAGGCGATCCAGAAGGTGCTGGCACAGCCTCTAGACTACGACGATGGAGGACAAGATGGACTATAACGAATTTTTACATAGCAAGGTTGAGGTAGCGCCGGTGAGCGGGTTTTCTGTCACGCCGGAGGAGATCAACCCAGCGCTGAAACCACACCAGCGGGATGCGGTCATGTGGGCCATCAAGGGTGGTCGGCGGGCACTGTTTGAATCCTTTGGCCTTGGCAAGACGGTTCAGGAACTAGAATGGTGCCGGTTGGTTGCGGAGCATGAGCGGGGAAAAGTCCTGATTGTGCTGCCGCTGGGTGTCCGGCAGGAGTTTACTCGGGATGCGGTTCAGCTGCTGGGCATGGATCCTCCTGTGTATGTGCGCACTATGGCAGAAGCACAGGAAGCGGAAGCCATGATCCTGATGACCAACTATGAGCGCGTCCGGGAGGGGGACATTGACCCGGCCGGGTTCGTCGGGGCGGCGCTGGATGAAGCGTCGGTACTCCGCTCCTACGGCTCCAAGACCTTCCAGACCTTCATGGAGCTGTTCAAAGGGGTGCGGTACAAGCTGGTTGCCACGGCTACCCCTTCTCCGAACCGGTACAAGGAACTGATCCACTATGCCGGGTATCTGGAGGTCATGGATACCGGCCAGGCCCTGACCCGGTTCTTCCAGCGGGACAGCACCAAAGCAAACAACCTGACGCTGTACCCTCACAAGGAAGAAGAGTTTTGGCTATGGGTTTCCTCCTGGGCGTTATTCCTCAGCAAGCCCTCTGACCTGGGCTATGACGATACCGGCTATGACCTGCCGCCGCTGGATGTCCGTACCCACAAAATCACCTCCCGACTGGGGGACGTGGTGGACAAGGACGGCCAGGTGAAGCTGATGCGGGATGCTGCCGTCAACCTTCAGGACGCGGCCAGGGAAAAGAAGGATTCCGTCGCTGACCGGGTGGCCATGGCAAAGCAGATCGTGGACAGCGACCCGGAGGCCCATTTCCTTCTCTGGCATGACCTGGAATATGAGCGGGAAACCATCCTGAAGGAGATCCCCGGGGTGGTGGATATCTACGGCTCCATGGACTATGACGAGCGGGAAAAGCGGGTGATCGACTTTTCCGAGGGCCGCTGCCGGTTATTCGCCACGAAAAAGAGCCTTTCCGGATCCGGCTGCAACTTCCAGCGGCATTGTCACCGGGCTATTTTTATTGGGATCGACTACGAATTTAATGATTTTATCCAGGCTATCCACCGCATTTACCGCTTCCTGCAAAAGGAGCAGGTCATTATCGACGTGATTTTCACCGAGGCGGAGGAACAGATCTGGCGGGTTCTGCTGGAGAAGTGGGAGAACCACAACAAGCTCCAGGAGAATATGCGTCGGATCGTGAAGCAATACGGCCTTTTGGGAGAGCGGCAGGCGGAGCGGATGGCCAGGAGTATAGGAGTTGAGCGTGTGGAAATCAAAGGGGAAAACTGGACGCTATGTAATAACGACTGTGTGGAAGAGGTACGGCGCATGGCGGACAATTCCGTGGGCCTGATCCATACCTCTATCCCGTTCAGCAACCATTACGAATATACACCGAGTTACAACGACTTCGGCCACAATGAGGACACGGCCCGGTTCTTTGAGCAGATGGATTTCCTGACCCCGGAGCTGCTGCGAATTCTTCAGCCCGGCCGGGTGGCGGCAATCCATGTCAAGGACCGTGTATTGTTCGGCAATGTCACCGGGGCGGGTATGCCCACCATGGAGCCATTCCATGCCCTGTGCATAGAGCATTACATGAAGCATGGCTTTGCCTATTTCGGGATGATTACCGTAGTGACGGACGTGGTGCGGGAAAACAATCAGACCTACCGCCTGGGCTGGACAGAGCAATGCAAGGACGGAACGAAAATGGGGGTTGGGTGCCCGGAGTACATTCTGCTGTTCCGGAAGCTGCCAACGGACCGCTCCAAGGCTTATGCAGATGTGCCCGTGCGGAAGGAGAAAGCTGACTACCCATTAAGCCAGTGGCAGCTGGATGCACACGCCTTCTGGCGATCCAGCGGCGACCGGAACCTTGACCCGGACGAGCTGGCCCGGATAAAAATGAGTGACCGGATGCGCCGCTTCCGGGAGTATAGCCGATCTCACGTCTACGACTATGACAAGCACGTGGCCCTGTCCTACGCCCTGGAGCAGCGGGATGCCATCAGCAAGGAGTTTATGACGGTACCTCCGACGTCTGTCTGCGAGGATGTGTGGGACGATATCAGCCGGATGAAGACCCTGAACACCACCCAGAGCCAGCGGCGGAAGCAGCTGCACGTCTGCCCGTTACAGTTGGACATTGTGGAGCGGGTCATTGGGAGGTATTCCAATCCTGGCGACCTGGTATTTGATCCATTTGCCGGTCTTGGCACTGTCCCGATGATGGCCGTGCGCATGGGGCGGAAGGGCTATGGGTGCGAACTGAACAGCGGGTATTTTGCAGATGCGGTCGGGTACCTGAGAGCGGAGGAAGTGGACGTGGAGCA
>CAYMWT010000252.1:0-3687 GCA_964394055.1 uncultured Oscillospiraceae bacterium | reverse complement strand
CATTCAGAAGGTGGACACAAAAGGGAATCCCTTGGCCGGAGCAGAGTTTCTGCTGGAATGGTCCGTAGACGGCAGCGTGTGGGAGCCTGTGGCGTTTACAGACTCTTTGGACGTAAAAGAGGGTATCTGCACCTCGGATGGGTTAAAGGACGGGAAGCTCACCAGTGGAGCGGACGGCATGGTTCGCTTTACCGGCCTGCACTCCGGCAGCCTCTACCGGGTGACAGAAACCAAAGCCCCGGAGGGATACCAGCTTCTGACCGAGCCTGTACACGAGGGTAGCATCCGGGTAGGCAATGAGTGTTTCGTCCAGCTCACCGTGGTCAATGCCCCTATATTTGAATTGCCTATGACCGGCTCTATGGGATATACGGTGCAGACCGGTTTGCAGATCACCGGTGCACTCATTCTGCTGGGGGTACTGCTTTACATCGCTTTTAAGAAGCGGAGATAACCCATGAATCCGCCGTATCGTGCGAGAGATAGGCCCCTTACCCCACGAGAGTCCTTCGCTCTCGTGGGGTTTCCGTAAAAAATCCATACAAACTCACTCACAATTTCTATTTTTGAAAGGAAAAAGCATCATGAAAAACTTTACCAAAGCAATCGCCCTTTGCCTTGCCCTTCTGTTGTGCTTCAGCTTCCCTGTAGGTGCCTCCGCCGCTGAGGTGGAGGATGCCACCATTGATACCAGTACCAAGGGCTCCCTGACCATCTACAAATACAATCTCGCCGGAGCTGAAAAGGACGGCGTCTGGGATTCCAGCTATGTTTCTACCGGCGTGGCAGATCAGACCGTGATCGACACCCTCAAGAATTACACCTTGGAAGGGGTGGAGTTTACATTCCTTCGGGTTGCGGATATCGTCCAGTTCACGGAATCTGCTGGGGACGGCGTAGATTTTGACCATGTGGAGGTGCTGTACGGCATCGACAAGACCAAGGGGGCAGATCTGCTGAAAGCCCTGAATTTAACTGACGGGAAGGACAGATACGAGAACGCCGACCATCTGGACAGCGGCAAGTTCTATTACCAGGCGGATGTCCTCATTTCTGCCTTGAATACCGCCCTGGAATCCAATGCGACCACCGCCAAGAATGCTCTGGATGCCTATGTCTCCTCCAACGGCGGCACAGCTTTGCCCCTGACCGATACCTATGGCAAAACTGCCGCTTCTGACCTTGACCTGGGCCTGTACCTCGTAGTGGAAACCAAGGTACCCGAGATGGTTACCAGCACCTGCAACCCTTTTCTCATCAGCCTGCCCATGACTTCCGGGGATGGAAATGGTTGGATTTATGATGTGACAGTGTACCCTAAGAACCTGACAGGCGTCCCCACCCTGGACAAGACCCTCCGGGAAAATAAGAACGATACCGGCAAGCATGACGGCACTTCCGATATCACCGACAGCTTTGCACCCACTGGCACTGCTTCTGACGGCGACGGCATTGACTACCAGCTCATTTCCACCCTGCCCAGCATTACATCCACGGCTACCCATCTGACCTGCTACACCTTCGTGGATACCCTGAGCAAAGGCATTACCTATAACAAGAATGATGTAGTTCTTGAATTTTTCACCGACGCAGCCTGCACCAACAAGATTGCCACCTGGAAAGAAGGCGAGGGCAAGTTTACCGTCACCTATGGCACTGCGGATGCCGGGGCTTCCAAGATGACCATTGAAATGACTCCGGACGGCCTCAAGGAAATCAACATCTCCAAGGCGGTGTACTCCGAGGCAAGTATGGTGAACAGTGGCTATTCCGACTGCACCCTCCGCATCACTTATGCCGCTATCATGAACAGCGACGCCGATGTGGTCTACGGCGACAATGGTAACCCCAACGAGGTTACCCTGACCTGGAAGCGTACCTCTGAGGATTTCTACGACACCCTGGAAGATGATGCTAAGGTCTATGTGTATGGTCTGGAGCTGACCAAGCTGTTCTCTGACGGCAAGGGCGACTTCTCCAAGGTGGAGTTCGCCATGCGTAATAAGACGGACGGCTACTATGTGAAAGCCAAGCTGGATGAGGCTACTGGCATCTATTACGTCATTGACCATGTTGCGGACAAAAAGGACGCTACCCGGTTTGTGCCCATTCCGGGAGCGGATTCCAAGGGCAAGATCATCGTCAAGGGTTTGGAGGATGACGAGTACATCCTTACGGAAATCAAGACTGCGGATGGTTACACACTCCTGAAGAAAGCCATCTCCGTGGTGATTTCCCAGAACGCTATGCTTGAAGCCTCGAAAGATTATGTAAACCAGCTTAATGTAGATGGGAATGGGATCATGGGGTACGTCACCATCCCAAAGATTCAGGTGGACTTGCCCATCTACCATGGGACTGAGTCGGAGACTTTGGACAAAGGCGTGGGGCACCTGCTGGGAAGTTCCCTGCCGGTAGGTGGTGAGAGTACCCACGCCATTCTGTCAGGTCACAGCGGCATGGCGTCTCAGAAAATGTTTACGGACTTGGAACAGCTCCGGGAGGGAGATGTGTTTTACCTGCGTGTGCTGGATGAGGTGCTGGCGTATCAGGTGAAGGCCATTCTCACGGTGGAGCCTCGTAATACGGCTTTTCTGGGTGTTGTTCCGGGTGAGGACTTGTGTACTTTGGTGACCTGCACTCCCACGGGAGTAAATACCCATCGTCTGCTGGTACGGGCAAGCCGGATTCCCTATGAAAAAGCTGTGGCTGTTGAGGAAGAAATTTCCAAACAGGAGGAAGAACCTTCATCCCATTGGGAAGATCAATACTGGCTGGGCATTCGGCTGGGGCTGGTGGCAATGATTTGCGTGGTACTGCTCTTTAACATTGTTCTCATGGTGAAGAAGCACAGACAGGTCAGGGACGGAAAGCACACCATAGCGGAGCGGAAAAGCAGATCCCGCAAGAAGAAAGGGGGCCGTTATGCCCGAAAATAAAAGACGGAAGCGGGCAGTGGTTGTAAGCCTTGTACTGTTCCTTATAGGGACCATCATTGCCCTTCTTCCGTGGTTTCACAAGCTATGGGTGAACTACACCATGCGCCAGGAAGTGGATGCTTTCCTGAGTCCTATGGAGATAGAAGTGCCAGACAACCCACCGCAAACCATACCCTCTTCAGACCATTCAGAGGAAAACCCCGTGGAACCTGTCTTGCCAACAGAACACACGCAACTATGGCTGGATGTGAAAGCCTACAATGAGGCCATCTTCCGAGACGGACAGAAAGGACTTTCCAATCCCGTTGCCTATGAAATTCCCAGCTTCCACCTTGAGGATTACGGTCTGGAAAACGAGGTGTTCGGGGTGCTTTCCATCCCCAGACTGGAATTAGAGATGCCCATATTTTTAGGAGCGTCCAAGGAGAACATGGCAAACGGTGCGGCAGTCATGGGACAGACTAGTCTGCCCGTTGGCGGCGGCAATACCAACTGCGTCCTCGCCGGTCACCGGGGCTGGAATGGGGCAGCGTATTTCTTGTACATCAACCAGCTGGAGCCGGGAGATACCGTGACCGTAACCAATCTGTGGGAAACCCTGACCTATGAGGTTGTAGGAACACAGATCATTTCCCCAAACGACGTGGATGCCATCCACATCCAACCCGGTAAGGAATTATTAACCTTGGAACTGATAACGTACAATAAGTTGCGCAAATTGAAAAGAGCAAAAAAGTAGACACGGCTT
>CAYMWT010000251.1:0-3699 GCA_964394055.1 uncultured Oscillospiraceae bacterium | reverse complement strand
TATGATTATCAGTCTTCAATGAACATTGCAGAGGGATATTATATGCAATATAAAAAGGAGGAATATCTGGAAAAGAGAAAAATAGCATGGACGCATAAGGAAAAAACTGAATAATCCCACACAACCAAACGACCTCCATGGACAACCACTGCCCATGGAGGTTATTTAATATGCCCTTCTCCTAAATTCTCCATTGAAAAGCGATTTCATATATGTTATACTTCATATAGAACATGATACAACGAACTTTAGAGGTAAAACCATGGACATTCACACCATACGTCAAGAGCTAAAACATCGAGGCATCTACAATCTTCCCCTGCGAGTGACCTATTACGCCCGTGTGTCTTCGGAATCTGATGAACAGCTCAACTCCCTGGGCAACCAGATTTCCTACTACGAAGAACTGATCCGGAAGAATCGTGCCTGGACTTTCGTCCCCGGCTATATCGACGAGGGCTTGTCCGCCGCCACCACCAAGAAGCGGGAGAATTTCCACCGCATGGTGGACGATGCCAAGGCCGGCCTGTTTGACCTCATTATCACCAAGGAAATCACCCGGTTCGCCCGTAACACCCTGGACTCCATTCAGTACACCAGAGCGCTGCTGGCCTGCAATGTGGGCGTCTTTTTCCAGAACGACAACATCAATACCTTTGACGAGGACTCCGAGCTGCGGCTGACCATCATGGCCGGCATTGCTCAGGATGAACTGCGGAAGCTGTCCAGCCGAGTAAAATTCGGTCATCAGCAAGCCATCAAGAATAACGTGGTTCTGGGCAACAGCCGGATTTTCGGGTATGTAAAACAGGACGGGCGCCTGGTCATAGACGAAAATGAAGCCCCCATGATCCGGGAACTGTTTGCCCTTTACGCCACAGGCGAATACTCCATGCGGCAGCTCCAGGATCTGTTCTGGGAGCAGGGCTACAAGAATACCAACGGCAAGAAAATCAATCACAATACTCTGTCCGGCATCATCTCCAACCCCAAATACAAGGGCTACTATGTGGGCAACAAGGTGAAGGTGGTGGACCTGTTCTCCAAAAAGCAAAAATTCCTCCCGCCGGAGGAATGGGTCATGTTTAAGGATGAAACCGGGCAGATCGTCCCCGCCATCGTTTCCGAGGAGCTGTGGGATCAGGCCAATGCCGTACTGAAAAAACGAAGCGAGGATGTAAAATCCCGCCAGGGCATCTGCAACCACGCAAATCTCCTGACGGGGAAGCTCATCTGCACCCACTGCGGCGCTGCCTATTACCGCCGGGATTCCAAAGACCGGCAGGGCAACAAAAACAGCAAATGGGTCTGCTCCGGAAAAATCAAAAACGGTGCAGACTCCTGCCCTTCCTTTCCCATCTACGAAAGTGAGCTGAAGCCAATTCTCCTGGAGGTGTTCCAGGACGGCTCCCAGAATATTGAAGCGTGGATCGAGGAGTACACGGAGATGTACAAATCCCTCTACCAGGGCGAGGATCTTACCAAGCAGATCAAAGCCCTTCAACACAAGATTGAGGTTGCCGAAAAGAAAAAGCAGAAGCTGCTGGCCTACAACGCCATGGGAGAGCTTTCCGACAGCGACTTTCTTAACATGAACAAGGTCTGCACCAAAGAGCTGGAGGAAGCCAAGAAAGAACTTGCGGAGCTGACCGACAAGCGGGATTCCGCCGCCGATTTCAAAAAGCAGATTGACACTGTCCGCCGCTGCATCCGGGATGCCGAACGGGACGCAGCCAACGGGCAGATCAATGAGGAATTTGTACAGCGGTATATTGACAAAATCTTCGCCACCCCTCAGGAGGATGGCTCCATGCTGTTACAGGTGAAGCTGTTTACCGGGGAGGTGTGCGACAAATACCTCCAGAATCTCAGAAGTCGTACGGGTCACACGTTCAAGAAGATGATCGAGGCCTACGAGCAGGGCCTGCAGTAACTTCCACTCCAAGGGACAGCCATTACCGGCTGTCCCTCTTTTTTCACCTTAATAGAACCTTCATACTCCCCTTCTTGATTTTCTCCCTTTTTCATGCTATAGTTATCAATACATCTGATTTTTCGGAGGCATTCCCCAAATGATTCCTTTCCATAAAAAAGCCGCCTGCCTGGTATGCGCGGCGGGCACTGTTTTTGCCCTCTCCGGCTGCGGCAATCACCGGTCAGGGCCTGCTGAAGCCTCAGCCCCGCCAGCACCGGCGGAAACCATTGCCCCTACCACAGACCCTTCCCTGGAGGTGGAGGATCTGGCCGTAGTGCTCAGCGAGAGCGAGCTTTATACCCTGAGCCAATATCCCAACCTGAAGTCCGTCGATCTCAGCGGGAGCACCTGCTACCAGGCCATTCAAAACTATATACTCCTCCATCCCCAGATTTCCGTCACCTATACCGTGGATCTGGGGGGCACCCAAGTGGTGAATACCGCCCAGAGCATTACCCTGGAGCCAAACACCTTCTCCTTTGACGCGCTTCTGGAAAACCTCCAATACCTGCCCAACGTCGCCGCCATCTCCTTCCCCGAAATTGAGCTTTCCGGCGAGCAGATTGCCACCCTCCGGGAGACCTATCCGGGCCTCAGCCTGGATTATACCGTCCACCTGTTTGGCGCCACCTATTCTCTGGAGGAAACCAGCCTGGATCTGTCCGGTATGACCTCCTCTCAGGTGGAGGAAGCCGTCGAAAAGCTGGGACTGCTCCCAGGGCTGACCCAGGTCACTCTGAGCAACGCTCTGTCCATGGAGGAAGTGGCCAGGCTCCAGGACGCAGCTCCCGGCGCAACCTTCCTCTATGGCTTTACCCTGTTTGGTCAGAGCCTGTCCACCACCACCGAAACCGTGACCTTCAAAAACCAGAACATCGGCAACGATGGGGCTGACCAGCTCCGCCAGGCCCTGGAAATTCTGGACAATTGCAGCCGGTTCCTTTTGGACAACTGCCAGATCGATTCCGAGGTTCTCGCCGATATCCGGGAGGAATTCCGGGACAAGACCACGGTAGCCTGGCGAATCTACTTTGGCGACAATCTCCGCTACAATGCCCTCACCGATGCCGAGACCATCCGGGCCGTTTACCATGTGTCCGACGAAAATGTGTCGGCCCTAAAATACTGTGAAGGCGCCAAATATATCGACATGGGCCACAACGATACCCTTACCGACCTGAGCTTTGTCAGCGGGATGCCCAATCTGGAGGTCTTCATCGGCTCCGGCTGTGCGGCGACGGAGCTTACCGGCTTTGACAACTGCAAAAAGCTGACCTGGCTGGAGCTTGCCAACTGTTTGGCCCTGAAGGACATTGAAGCCCTGGCCGGCTGTGAAAGCCTCCGGTTCCTGAATATCAGCTACAGCAAGGTTTCCAGCTTCATGGCCCTGGATGGATTGCCCCTGGAACGCTTCATCTACTTAAACCCCAGAGCCTCCACCGAGGAACAGAACACCTTCATTGCCATCCATGATGGCTGTCGGGTAGTCTACTATGGCTACAGCAACCCCTACACGCCCTGGCGCTATGACGATAACGGCAAAACCTTTAACGCCTACTACAAGGACGTGGTACGGGAGGCCTTCAACTACGACTATCTGGAGACCCTGCTGCCAAAGGATTGATATATAAAAAGCCTGCCGCGATTGCGGCAGGCTTCATTTGTATAAGGAACGTTGGGATCAGGCGATCCGTACCGCGGCCACTACCAGCCGTCCGTTGTCC
>CAYMWT010000250.1:0-3701 GCA_964394055.1 uncultured Oscillospiraceae bacterium | reverse complement strand
GTCGCCCCTGCCCAGGGGCAGCGGCCTGGTGTTTGACACCCAGTGCCCCCTGGACGTGCTGGACGGGAACTACCAGAGGCTGATCCTGACCCATCTGGAGGAAAAGGTGCATCGGGGCGTGCTCACCGGGGCGCCGATCACGGACATGAAAATCACCCTGGTGGTGGGAAAGGCCCATTTGAAGCACACCGAGGGCGGCGACTTCCGTCAGGCCACCTATCGGGCGGTACGGCAGGGATTGATGCAGGCAAAATCCGTGCTGCTGGAACCCTGGTACGCATTTACCCTCATTTGTCCCACAGAGCAGATCGGCCGGGCCATTACGGATATCCGGGCCATGGGAGGAGAGCCGGACGCCCCGGAGGGCAGCGGGGAGATGTCCACCCTCCATGGGCTGGTGCCCGCCGCCGAGGTGCGGGACTATGCCGAGACCCTGGCCGCCTACACCCGGGGCAGGGGACAGCTTCAGCTGACCCTCCACGGCTACGCCCCCTGCCACAATGCCCGGCAGGTGATCGAGGCCCTGGGCTACGACCCGGAGGCGGATCTGGACAACACCCCGGATTCCGTATTCTGCGCCCATGGGGCGGGGTTCAACGTCCGGTGGGATGAAGTGAAAAGCTACATGCACCTGGAAAGCGGCCTGAGCGAGGAAAAGGCTCCCCAGATCCTCACCCGGAACCTGCGGGTGGACGATAAGGAGCTGGAAAAAATCATGGAGCGGCAGTTCGGCCCCCAGAAAACCACGCTGTACCATGTGAAGGCAGAGACCAGACCGGCCACCGAGGAGATCGTCATTAAGCCGCCCAAGCAAAGATACATCATTGTGGACGGCTACAACATCATTTTCGCCTGGGAGCAGCTGGCGGCCCAGGCCAAGACCGACCTGGACGCGGCCCGGAGGCAGCTGTGCGACACCCTGAGCAGCTTTGCGGGGTTCACCAAGTGCCGCCTGGTGGTGGTCTTCGACGGCTACAAGCAGAAGGGAAACCCGGGGGAACGAAGTCAGTTCCACAACATCCAGGTGGTCTACACCCGGGAAGGGGAGACGGCGGACGCCTACATCGAGGCCCTGGCCGACGAGATCGGCAGCAACTACGCTGTCCGGGTGGCTTCCTCCGACGGCCTGGTACAGCTGGGAGCCTTCCGAAGCGGGGTGCTGCGGATGTCCGCAAGAGAGCTGTGGCAGGAGGTCAGCCAGGCGAAAGAAGACATGAAATCCCATTTTCACAAGGGAAACCATTAGGAACCTCTGAATAAATCGTCTGCGGCTGAGCAGCGGATCTTTTGCCCCAGACGTTCCGTTTGAAAAGTGGGAAATACATCCAGTATTTCTCCACTTTCCAAACTTTCACCTGAACCAAAATCTCTCGCTGTCAGCTCTTGTCGATTTAATCAGAGATTCCTTAAATAATACTATCTTTTTCCTCTGGCCTGTTGTATGATAGGAGTATCAAAAAAGGAGGATGGGCTATGAGCAAGGTGAAAGACGGGAAAACGGTACAGGAATATCTGGAAAAGACCAACACCCACGACCACAGGGTGGAATGGATCTTCCATCGGATCCTTCACTATGCGGAGAACCTGATCGCGGCCATTACCATCTGCGTGCTGTTGGCGGCCCTGGTGGTGGAGGTCTACCGGATGGTGACCCAGGGAGGCTATTTCGAGGACGTGGAGCATGTGCTGCACAACATTCTGACCATTGTGGTCGGCTTCGAGTTCGTGCGGATGCTCATTGATACCACCCCTGCCAATATCCTGGAGGTGCTCACCGTGGCCATCACCCGGCATGTGGTGCTGAGCCATGACGATCCTCTGAGCAATCTGGCCTGTATCGCCTGTATCGCGGGGCTGTTCGCCATCCGCCGGTTCCTGGTGCGGGACAGCGAGCTGCGGGAGGATATGGTGATCGAGGAGGACTAAAAAATGTGGATGGTCTATGCGTTCGGCTCCGCCGTGTTTGCGGCGCTGACCTCCATTCTGGCGAAAATCGGCATTGATGGCGTCAACTCCAACCTGGCAACGGCCCTGCGCACCCTGGTGGTGCTGGCCATGGCCTGGGGCATGGTGTTTCTCACAGATGCCCAGGGCGGCATTTCCGCCATCAGCCGGAAAAGCTGGGTATTTCTGATCCTGTCCGGCCTTGCCACGGGGGCCTCCTGGCTGTGCTATTACAAGGCCCTGCAAATGGGGGAGGCTTCCAGGGTGGTGCCCATCGATAAGCTCAGCGTGGTGTTTACCCTGATCCTGGCCTTTGTGTTTCTCCATGAGAGGTTTACCTGGAAGTCCGGGGTCGGATGCCTGCTGATCGCCGCGGGTACCTTGCTGATGGTGCTGTAAAATAAGAGCTGTCCCGGTAACGGGGCAGCTTTTTTCTTCCCGGCAGAAAAAGGACTTGACATTATGTGATATATAACATATAATGGTATCACAGATAGAAAGCATGGTGAATGTATGGACTATGCAGTGGAATACTACGAGCAGGCGGACGGAACCAGACCTGCGGAAGAATTTATCCTTGCCCAGGACAAGAAAATGCAGGCCAAACTGTTCCTTGTGTTGGAATTTCTGGAAGAAAGAGGGCCAGCACTCCGTGAGCCATACTCCAAGCCTTTGGGGGACGGAATTTTCGAAGTGCGGGCCAAGCAGGGGACCGACATAAGCCGTGTTCTGTATTTCTTTGTCGTTGGCCGCAAAATTATTTTGACCAATGGTTTTGTCAAAAAGACACAGAAGACCCCGTCACGGGAGATTGACAGGGCCAAGCGTTACCGGGCGGATTATCAAAGCCGGGAGGAGGATTGACTATGGGTAAGAATTTTCGGGAAACCCTGACCGAGCAGCTGAAGGATCCCGAATTTCGGGCAGAATGGGAAGCGTTGGAGCCGGAACGTCAGATCATCCGTGCTATGCTGGATGGTCGTGAAGCCAATGATCTGACCCAGAAGCAGCTGGCGGAGGCCACCGGAATTACCCAGGCCGACATCAGCAGACTGGAAAACGGAACCGCAAATCCTTCCTTACGGACGCTGAAGCGGCTTGCTTCCGGTATGGGAATGCAGTTGAAAATCGAGTTTATCCCCAAAACACCAGTCATTCGCTGATGAAACTGTAAAGAATCTGCTCCGGCACAGCCGGGGCAGCTTTTTTATGGGAGCACAACTTCTTCCCCAGAGAAGGCGTTGAAGACGTAAAAAATCCCGGCAGCTTTCGCTGTCGGGATTTTTGATGTATCCGTTTGGAATTACAGAACCTTGCGCTTTCTGTCGTAGAAGTACAGGCCGGTCAGAGCGGCTGCGGACAGGCCCATAACAGTGATGGTCATGAAGATGGCGTCACCGGTCTTGGGGTTGGAGGTGTCAGCAGTGCTGGAGGTCTTGGCAGTGGCGTTGGTGATCATCACGTTGATGTGAACATACTCCACACCCTGACGAACGTCAACGTTGGTCATCTTGGTGTACTTGTTGGCATCGGTGACGTAGTCCTTCACCCAGTTGCCCTTAGCCAGGTACAGGCCGTCATAGCCGATACCGTTGCTGTTCTTGGCCTTGTAATATTCGGGAATCAGGTTCTTGACTTCGCTCATGGAGACAACGCCGTCGGTAGCCAGAGTGTTGGTGATGTTGATGTTGCGGTCGGGCTCGCCGATGTTGTTGTTCAGGTAAACATGCAGGTACACCTTGTAGGGGAACTTGTTG
>CAYMWT010000249.1:2598-3729 GCA_964394055.1 uncultured Oscillospiraceae bacterium | reverse complement strand
TAAAAATGGGAGAAACGCTATTATGAACGATAACCGCCGCCCAAAAGGCCCGGAACAGCGCCACGCTGACCGCACTCCGCAGAAAAGCGCCCCTGTGGAGGAAACGGAGGGTCAGCTGGAAGGCCGCAACGCCATTCAGGAGGCACTGAAAAGCGGACGCGCCATTGATAAGCTCTTTATTGCCTCCGGCGATACCGACCGGGGCTTGCAGCGTCTGGCCGCCCAGGCCAAGGAAGCCGGGGCCGTGGTCGTTCCCGTGGATCGTCGGAAGCTGGACGCCATGTCGGCTACCCACGCCCATCAGGGCGTCATTGCCCTGGCCGCCGCCCATGACTACTGCTCCATTGACGACATTCTGGAGGAGGCCGCCGCCCGGGATGAAAGCCCTCTCATCGTCATCTGCGACGAGCTGTCCGATCCCCACAATCTGGGAGCGATTTTACGAAGCGCTGAATGCGCCGGTGCTCACGGGGTGATCATCCCCAAGCGCCGCAGTGTGGGTCTCACCGCCACCGTGGCCAAGGCCTCCGCAGGGGCTGTGGAATATATGAAGGTGGCACGGGTGACCAACATAAACGCCGCCATTGCGGAGCTGAAGGAAAAGGGCGTCTGGATCTTCGGCACCGCCGCGGAAGGGTCTGTGCCCATGTATCAGGCAGACCTCACCGGCCCTGCCGCCATTGTCATCGGCAATGAGGGAGACGGTATGAGCCAGCTGGTCAGAAAGAACTGCGACATGCTGGTGCATATCCCCATGAAGGGAAGGATCAGCTCCCTGAACGCCTCTGCCGCCGCGTCCATTTTGCTTTACGAGGCGGTACGCCAGCGCCTTTTATAAGGAGGAACCCATATGGATCACAAGGAAAACGAAGAATTTGAGGACTTCAGCCTGGAGGATATTCTCAACGAATTTCACACGGAGCCGTCCCCTGAGAAGCCGGTCTCTTCCAATACCGGCACCATCCCCACTGCCGACACCACGCCCCATGTGGCAGTGAATCTGGAGGACACCGGCCCTATGGCTCCCATTTCCAGCTCCCGGGATCTGTTCGACACCCCCGAGGACACCGTCCCGGAAGCGCCTGTCTCCCCTTCCAACCAGGAGGACACGGAAGCGGATGATATTCTGGA
>CAYMWT010000249.1:0-2498 GCA_964394055.1 uncultured Oscillospiraceae bacterium | reverse complement strand
GGATGATATTCTGGACGATATGCCGGAAGACATACTGGATGAAGCGGAGGAAACGCCCGTCCAGGCTTCTGAAACGGACGATCCGGAGCATGACCAGGCAGACGACACCAAGGATCTGGACACCGACGACCTGCTCAGCGCCATCACCGAGGATGCTCCCGAGGCCGATGAAAACGCGGATACCCTCCGCTTTGACGCCGCTGCGGAGGAACCTGCTCCTCCCACTCCCGGCCCCATTCCCTTCACCAGCCCCCATTCCCGTCTGCGGGAGCTGAAGAAGAAGCTGGTAAACGGCCCTGAGAAACGGTATTACGTCCTTTCCGAGGCCGGAATCGGCAAGCTCCAGGCGGCAATTTTTGTGAATGTCCTGGTGGTGCTGCTGTGCGCCGGCGTGACTACTCTGTTCGTGCTGGGGGCTGTACCGGAAAACCGGCTGCGTCTGGTGATTTTCAGTCAGGTGCTCGCCATGCTCATCTCTGCCCTCATGGGCTGTCAGCTGATGCTGGACGCCTTTATTGACCTGTTCAAGGGAAAATTCACTGTCAACAGTCTGCTTACGGTGGCCTTCTTTGTCTGCCTGGCCGACTCCTACTACTGCCTACAGGAGCTGCGGGTACCCTGCTGCGCCGCCTTCTGCCTTGCCATGACCATGGCGCTTTGGGCCAGATATGAGCGCCACTCCACGGAAATGGCCCGGATGGACACCATGCGCAAGGCCGTCCGCCTCCACGGCATTGTGCGTCAGGAAAATTACTGTGACGGAAAGGCAGGCCTGCTGCGCATGGACGCCGAGGTGGAGGACTTCATGGACACCTACAATGTTCCCTCCGGCCCGGAAAAGGTGCAGAACACCTATGCCCTTCTGAGCTTCCTGGCCTGCATCGGCATTGCTGTGTTTGCGGGACTTCAGCACGGCATCAGCATGGGCGTGCAGATTCTCTCCACCAGTCTTCTGGTGGCCGTTCCCGCCAGCTTCTTTGTCTCCGTATCCCGGCCTGCCGCCATTCTGGAGCAAAGGCTCCACATGGTGGGCACGGTACTATGCGGCTGGCAGGGGGTTAAGGCCCTGACCAAAAAGGCTTACTTCCCCATCAGCGACGCTGATCTCTTCCCCCAGGGCTGCGCCAAGCTCAACGGCGTAAAGTTCTATGGCAGCCGAACCCCGGATGAAGTGGTCTCCTACTCCACCTCCCTGATCTGTCAGGCAGGTGGCGGCCTGGTGCCTGTATTCCAGAATCTTCTTGCCAGCCGGGACGGCCATCTCCAGACCGTGGAGAGCTTCCGCAATTACGGCGGAGGCGGCATCGGCGGCATGGTCTGCGGAGAGCCGGTGTTGCTGGGCGACATGGCCTTCCTCCGGGACATGGGTGTGGAAATCCCCGAGGGCACCATGGTAAATCAGGCGGTCTATGCCGCCATTGACGGAGAGCTTTGCGCTGTCTATGCCATTTCCTACGCGAAAATGCGCTCCACCTCCGCCGGTCTTGTGACCCTGAGCAGCTACCGGAAGCTCTACCCCGTAATGGCCTGCAATGACTTTATGCTGACGGAGGAATTCATTCAAAACAAATTCGGCATCAAAACCAACCGCATTGCCTTCCCTGACCCGGAAACCCGCCAGGCGCTCAGCAGCATCCGGCCCGACCCTCAGTCCACCGTGCTTGCCATCGCCACCCGGGAAGAGCTGCTCAGTCCTGCCTATGCCGTCACCGGCGCCCGCGCTCTTGCCACCGCCACCCGGCTGGGGGTCATCATCCACCTGATTGGCGGCATTTTGGGGATGCTGATTATGCTGGTTCTGGCATTCCTGGGCAGCACAGAGCTGCTCACCCCCACCAATGTGCTGCTGTATCAGCTGATTTGGGCGGTGCCCGGCCTTCTGGTCACAGAATGGGCCAGAGCTGTTTAAGATCATCTTAATGTTTTTCTTTTTTCTTACAAGTTATTGCATTTTGTTACAAATCGTGATATACTGGAAGCCTATCCCCATAGGCAATTCCCGGACCTTTTGAAGGCCCCGGGCTGTGGATATCCATTTATAAAGGAGGAACGATTATGTTTCGCAAAAAATGCTTTACGCTGATTGCTCTGCTTACCGTGATGTCTCTGCTGTTTACCGGCTGTGCCTTTGGCAAGAGCGACAAGGAGGCAGACGACACCCCTGCTTCCCAATCCTCCGCTGAAATTCTGAATCTGGCCGAATGGAATCTGTCCGCCAGCACCTGGAGCAGCCCCAACGGCGCCACCGTCCATCTGGTCGCCACCCCTGCGGGCTACGCAAAGGGACAGACCGCCTCCTTTGTGGTTCGGCTGGAGGGCGAGGATGTGGAGAGCGTTCCCTGTGAATGGGACGGCCAGCACTACACCGCTTCCGCCGATCTCAACGGAGACGACGGCTACTGCTACTATGTGCTGCTCACCGGCTCCACCGGAGAAACCGCGGAGGTTCCCGTGAACATCGCTTCCTCCCCCGTTGACGAGAGCCTGATTAACCTGGC
>CAYMWT010000248.1:0-3748 GCA_964394055.1 uncultured Oscillospiraceae bacterium | reverse complement strand
GGCTTGACGAACATGGGGTAGGAGAACCGGGCTTCCAAAGCGTCCAGGGTCTCCTCCATATGCTTCTTTAAGGACTTTCCAATCACCAGCTCCCAGGCCGCCTGGGGCACCTGGGCGTGATCCGCCACCAGCTTGGTCAGGGTCTTATCCATGGCCACGGCGGAAGCAGCCACATGGGGGCCAACATAGGGGATTCCCGCCATTTGCAGCAGACCCTGCATGGCTCCATCCTCCCCGTTTTCGCCATGAAGTACCGGGAATACCACGTCGATGGGCTGCACCGTCACCCGGTCTCCCTCAAAGAGCAGCAGCCCCTGGCCCCGGACAGGAGACAGGGCCGCCTGTCGGTTGTCGGGATGGTTGACCCAGGTCTTGGCAGGGAGTTCACTGTAGTCCTTACCGCCGTAGCGGATCCACTGCCCTTCCTTTGTGATGCCCACGGGGATCACTTCATATTGATTTTTGTCAATGTTGTTGAGCACAGACTCCGCAGAGCGCAGAGAAACCTCATGCTCTGGGCTGATGCCGCCGAACAAAATACATACATTCCATTTTTTCATGATCTGTTTCCCTTCAATCGGAACTTGATGGTCACATACAACCATTGTTTACATTTTTCCTCTGGAAATTCCCGGACAGTCTGCTATAATAGAAGCAGAAGAACATGCAAGGAGGGTTATCTATGCAAATTGATCTGACCCCCAAGGAATTCCGCCGTCTGCTGGATCTTGTGTACATCGGGAATTGGGTCTTAAATTCCACCCGTGGAGAAGACCGGTTCCAGGACTATGATGACCTGGAAAGCAAGATCTTCGCCCTGTCTCCTGCCCTGTCTGAGCCCTGGAACGGCACCGTAATTCCCTCCCGGGCCTTCGCCGAGGGCGGCATCCACGAGGCCATTGCTTACTATGAGGACAATGTATTCTATGAGATCCTGGCGGAGGAGCTTTCCCGGCGGGATATGGACTATCCTGACATAACCGACGAAAACTATGACGAGATCGTCACCAGAATGGATCGCTATATGTCCGAATTCCAGTCCTCCGGGGTGGACCATCTGATCCTGGAGGAATAGGCTTTTGAAAAATGTGCCAGCTTACGCCGGCACATTTTTTTATTTTTCAAGCAGTGCCTCACCAGCCCGGAAGATGTCTCCGGCGCCCATGGTGATCACCACATCGCCCTCCCGGGCGTTTTCCCGGAGATACTCCGTTACCTCCGGCAGCGTCTCGCAGAACACGGCGCCGGGGATCTGGGCCGCCAGATCCGCCGAGGAAATGCCGATGGTGTTCCGTTCCCGGGCGGCGTAAATCTCCGCCAGCACCACCTGGTCGGCCTTCTTCAGCTCCCGGACAAAGTCGTCAAACAGCGCCTTGGTACGGGTATATGTATGGGGCTGGAAGGCCAGTACCACCCGTTTCTTTCCCATGGAGCGCACAGCCTCCAGGGTGGCCGCCAGCTCGTCGGGATGGTGGGCATAGTCGTCATACACCTCTGCCCCGTTGTAGGTGCCCTTGAATTCCAGACGGCGTCCCGCGCCGTGGAAGGCCTCGATGCCGTGGGATACCGCTTCCCCGGGCACGCCCATCATCCAGGCGGAGGCCGCGGCAGCCAGGGCGTTCATGGCATTGTGCTTGCCCAAAACCCCCATGTCCAGGTGGCAGTAGAATTCCCCGTCGCACACCACGTCAAAGTGCCGCCAGTCGGGGCCCATATTGGTTGCGTGGATTCGGTTGCCCTCCCCAAAGCCAAAGGAGATGTAGTCAATGCCCTCCATGGCCTGAACCGTGTGGGGATCATCGCCGTTGGCGATGACACCGAAGGAGGCAAGGGTAGCGAACTTGTGGAAGGATTTCTGGATGTCCTGAAGATCCTTGAAGTAGTCCAGGTGATCCGCCTCCACGTTCAGGATCACTGCCAGGGTGGGGAAGAAATTCAGGAAGGAGTCGCAGTATTCGCAGCTTTCCATCACAATGGTGTCCCCATGGCCCACCCGATGGCCCGCATGGAGCAGCGGCAGATAGCCGCCGATCATCACCGTGGGATCCAGATTGGCCTCCATGAGGATGTGGGTCAGCATGGAGGTTGTGGTGGTCTTACCGTGGGTGCCGGAAATACAGATGGCATTTTTGTAGGACTTCATGATCTCGCCCCAGGCCTGGGCACGTTCAAACACCGGGATTCCGGCAGCCCGGGCAGCGGCAATCTCCGGATTGTCGTTGTGAACGGCAGCCGTCCGGATCAGGCACTCCGCCCCCCGGATGTTCTCCCCACGGTGACCGATGGCCACAGGAATGCCATGGGCCTCCAGCTCCTGGGTGGAGTCGGAGCAGCTCATATCCGAGCCGGTGACGTTCATGCCCATGCCCTTCAGCACAAGGCCCAGAGGCCGCATGGATACGCCGCCGATGCCTACCAGATGTACCCGGCGTCCGGGCTGTAAATACTTTGCAATTTTCGAACTTTTCAACATACAGGTCAAAACCCCTCAGATTTTGATTTCAGTTAAACATTATACACCATTTACGGAAATTTTACAACTGGCAAAACGAATTCCATCCGTTTTTTCGAAGGAATTCGTCCTTCAGTCAAAAAGAGGGCTCCCGAAGGAGTCCTCTTTTGTATTCAATCCCACTGTTTAGGCAGCCTTCCGGTTCTGCGCGGCGCGAATGCCCAGCAGCACTGCTGCCATCAGCACCAGGCTCACAGGCAGAACCACCCACACATTCTGGACAAAGCCAGCCAGAACATAGCCCACAAAGGCCACGCCGCCAACGGTCATGGCATAGGGCAGCTGGGTGCTGACATGGCCGATGTGGTTGCACTGAGCGCCCGCAGAAGCCATAATGGTGGTGTCGGAAATGGGAGAGCAGTGGTCGCCGCAGACTGCGCCGGCAAGGCAGGCGGACACGGAAATCACCATCAGCTCGCCCTCGGGGAACACAGCGCAGACAATGGGCAGCAGCACGCCGAAGGTACCCCAGGAGGTGCCGGTGGCAAAGGACAGGCCGATGCCAATGAGGAAGACCACAGCGGGCAGGAGGTTCTGAAGTCCGCTGGCCGCGCTGCGCACCGCCTCCGCCACGAACACCTTCGCACCAAGCTGGTTGGTAACACCGGACAATGTCCAGGCGAAAATCAGGATCAGGATTGCGGGAACCATGGCCTTAAAGCCGTCAACCAGAGAAGTGGTGAATTCTTCAAAGGTGATGACCTTCCGGGGCAGGTACCACACTGCCGCAAACAGCAATGTCAGGAACGCGCCCAGCACCAGGCCTACGGAGGCATCAGAGTCGCTGAAGGCATCGATCAGGTTAAAGTAATTGCCGCTGTCTGCGTCAAAGAAGCCGCCGCTATAGAGCATGGTTCCGATGCAGCACAGAATCAGCACCACCACAGGCAGCACCAGATCCAGCACGGTGCCCTTGGGGTTGCCAGAGGCTTCTCCGGCCTCCTCCTCAGGATAACCGATACCCTGCGCGGCGTTCTGCTCCGCAATGCGCATCTTACCATAGTCCAAGCCAATGAGGGCCATGAAGATCACGGAGAACAGGGTCAGCAGAGCGTACAGGTTATAGGGAATGGAGTGGATAAACAGAGACAGGCCCTGACCTTCCGGGGCCACACTGGATACGGCGGCAGCCCAGGAGGAAATGGGGGCGATGATACACACAGGAGCCGCAGTGGCATCGATCAGGAAGGCCAGCTTTTCCCGGGAAATCTTGTGCTTATCCGTCACAGGCCGCAT
>CAYMWT010000247.1:0-3770 GCA_964394055.1 uncultured Oscillospiraceae bacterium | reverse complement strand
GCATATTCTCCATGCTCCGCCCGGTGACAGCCACCTTCCGGCCATAGCGCTGGGCAGTGGCCAGGATGGACTGGATCCGGTGCATATTGGAGGCGAAGGTGGTGACGATGATCCGCTTGTCACAGTTTTTGAATTGCCGGTCCAGGCTCTCCGCCACCAGATTTTCACTGGGGGTGTAGCCCACCCGCTCTACGTTGGTGGAGTCGGCCAGCAGTGCCAGCACGCCCTGACTGCCCAGCTCTCCCAGCCGGGCCAGATCCATCATGCCGTCCTTTGCGGTGGGGTCGATCTTAAAGTCGCCAGTGAAAACCACCGTGCCCACAGGGGTCTTGATGGCAAAGGCCACAGCGTCGGCGATGGAGTGGTTCACATGGATGAATTCCACGGAGAAGCATCCGGCCTTTACCACGTCTCCGGGCTTGTGGGTGATAAGCTTGACCTTATCGGCAAGCCGATGCTCCTCCAGCTTTAATTTGATCAGGCCGTTGGTCATGGCGGTGCCATGGATGGGGCAGTTGATCTGCTGCATGGCATAGGGGATGGAGCCGATGTGATCCTCGTGGCCGTGGGTAATAAACATACCCCGAAGCTTCTTCTGATTGGCCACCAGATAGGAAAAGTCAGGGATCACCAGATCCACGCCGTACATGTCCTCCTCGGGGAAGCCCACGCCGCAGTCAATGACGATCATGTCCTTGCCGTATTCCAGAACGGTACAGTTCTTGCCGATTTCGTCCAAACCGCCAAGAGGGATAATTCTTAATTTTTCTGCCAAATAGATACTCCTTTCAAGATGTTACGTAGAAAATATTCCGGAGAATATTTAAAAGGTCTTGGGAAGCACTGGATAAACCGACAAGAGCGGGCAGCAGGAGATTTTGCCTCGGGCGAAGGTTTGAAAAGTGGAGGAATACTGGATGTATTTCCCACTTTTCAAACTGCACGGCCGGGACAAAAGATTCGCTGCAAGCCGCAGGCGGTTTATTCAGAGTTTCCCACAAATTTACACAACAAACCAGCAGCCACCTTGTCAGGAAACCGGCCCTGTATCGCCGTTCCCGGAAAATGTGCCTGCATTTTTTCTCTTTTTATGGTGGGGAAACCCACTTTTTTCTAATGCCTGAGGACAGCCCACCCCAGCGCCATCTGGGTTAGTATAACACAAACAGGTGGAAAAGTATACTATTTTTTTATTACGCCGCTGAAAACCGTCAAAATGCTGGGGTAGGCCCGTGGTTTGCCTGCCTGTCAGCATCATTATTTCCAGCCCTGGCTGCGTTAGGGAACCTCTGAATAAATCATCTGCGGCTGGGAAGCGGATCTTTTGCCCCATCCGTTCAGTTCCGAAAACGGGAAATACATACAGTATTCCTCCGTTTCCGGAACTTTCGGCTGTGCCAAAATCTCTCGCTTCCAGCACTTGCCGATTTATTCAGAGCTTCCTTAGGGTTCTTTTTTGCGGAAATGTAAGGAAAAGCAGTTGCAGGATCTGGTTCGATTTGCTATAATAGCGGGTATAGTATGGATTGGTATGTCAAAACGATGACAGAGGGGACGGGATGGGATGAAAAGAAAGCTCTCAAGGCTTTTGCAGCCCGGAATGGGAATGTACTTTTTCGTCATGGCGGCTTTCTGCGCCGCTGCGCTTTTGGAGGAGCAATACTGGCTGGCGGCGGCAGAGACTTCCATGACCCTGCTGATGTTCATGCTCTATATTGTGAACCGCCACTACCGGGATCGGCAGATCCAGCAGTTTATGCGCGCGGCGGAGGGCACCCTGGAAGCCACCTCTCAGGGAGAAAGTCCCCTGCCATCGGTGCTGATCCGGCTGGGAGACAACGGGGTGATCTGGGCGAACCATCGGTTCAGCGAGCTCACCGGCTATGCCGACTCCATGATGGAGCAGGCGTTGGAGGAAATCGTACCGGACATTCAGACAGACTGGCTGGCGGCGGGAAAGACGGAATGCCCTACGGATGTGGCCCTGAACGGCCGCCGGTACCGGGTATACGGCACCGTACTCCGGGCAGAGGATTATAAGGGCACCATGCTGGGTGTCATGTATTTCAGCGACCTGACGGAGCTGTACCAGGTGCGGGATGAGTATATCCGTTCCCGTCCGGTGGTTTCCGTAATTCTCATCGACAACTATGAGGAAATGGTGAAAAACCTCTCCGAGAGCGCCATTTCTTCTCTGAACGCCAAGCTGGGCGACGCCATCACCGAATGGACCGATGGCTTCGACGGACTGCTTCGGAAGCTGGAGCGGAACCGGTATCTGTTTATTTTTGAAAAGCGGGATCTGCAGCGGGCCAAGGAGGACAAGTTCTCGTTGCTGGAAAGCATCCATGAGATCACCGCGCCCTCGGGTCTGCCTGCCTCCATTTCCATCGGCCTGGGCGTGGACGGGGAGACCTTTGAGGAAGGGTACAGCTTTGCGGCCCTGGGCATTGAAATGGCTCTGAGCCGAGGCGGCGACCAGGCGGTCATCAAGGATCGCTTTAATTTCGCCTTCTACGGCGGACGGGGCAACGAGGCCAGCTACAGCAGCAAGGTTCGTTCCCGAATCACCGCCAACTCTCTGATGGAGCTGATCGCCCAGAGCAGCCATGTATTTGTGATGGGCCATAAAAACGGGGATATGGACGCCATAGGCGCGGCTGTGGGCATTTGCTGCCTGTGCCGGAAGAAGGGCAAAAAGGCCAACATCGTGATTGACCGGGATCAGAACGCGGCTGAGCGGCTGATCGGGGAGATCGAGGCGGTGAGCGAATACCAGGATGTATTCATCAGCGGCCAGGATGCCCTGCTCATGGCGGACAACCACAGCATTCTGGTGGTGGTGGATACCAACCGGCCGGATCAGGTGGAATGTCGGCCCCTGCTGGAGGCCATCTCCAAGGTCTGCGTCATCGATCATCACCGCCGGGCGGCGGACTATATCAGTCCCGCCGTGGTGACCCTCCACGAAACCTATGCTTCCTCCGCTGCCGAGCTGGTGACGGAAATGCTGCTGTACAGCGTGGAAAAGCAGGATGTCCTGCCCATTGAGGCAAAGGCGCTGCTGGCCGGCATCTGCCTGGATACCAAGTTCTTCAACGTCCGCACCGGCGACCGCACCTTTGAGGCTGCGGCGGCCCTGCAGCGGATGGGAGCGGACACCACGGAGGTCAAGAAGCTGATGCAGAACGACTTCCAGGAGACCATGGCGAAGTATCAGATCATCAAGTCCTCCCGGCTGTACCGGGGCGAGATCGCCATTGCGGCACTGAATACGCCTACCACCCGGATCCTTGCGGCCCAGTCGGCGGACGAGCTATTGAACATTTCCGGGATCACCGCTTCCTTTGTCATGTATCCCGACGGGGATCAGGTGATCATTTCCGCCAGAAGCATTGGCTCTGCCAATGTGCAGGTGATTCTGGAAAGCCTGGGCGGCGGCGGAAACGCGGCCACCGCGGGAGCACAGATGAAAAATACCAATATCAAGGACGCGCTGGATGCTCTGCTTGCGTCCATTGAAAAGTTCTATGAAGCTTAAATGACCCACCGGGAGGAACCCGGGAGAAAAGGAGAATGAATATGAAAGTTATTTTATTGCAGGATGTGAAGGGTAAGGGCAAGAAGGGCCAGATGCTGGAGGTTTCCGACGGTTACGCCAGAAACTTCATGCTGCCCAGGAAGATGGCCATTGAGGCCACCCCTGACGCAGTCAACACCATGCGCATGAACGACAAGGCCACCCAGGAGCGGATCGCCCGGGAAAAGGC
>CAYMWT010000246.1:0-3783 GCA_964394055.1 uncultured Oscillospiraceae bacterium | reverse complement strand
CAATCATCTGGGTAATCCCGTCATCATTCATATAGACATACTGGTATCCCCCGTGACCGTATACGATCTGGAATTCAACCCGCCACATTCCGGCAGCCTCGTCCCGGGAAACAACGATCTTCGTATAATCCACACTGCATTCCTTCACCGCCTGGGCGATGGCCTCCGGCGCATCGGTGACGGGAGACTTTGTCGTGTTCCGGAAATCAACCACCACAGGCGTCTGTTCCTTCCGATCCGCTTCCCAAGAGAATTCCCGGTAAAAATTCACATCCTGACCGGCGATTTCCTGGGCAATGGCAGCCCCGTCGGTATCCAGAATCGCAATTGTCATGGTATGGGTCACAGGCACGAAAGCGTTTTCTGCATAAAACTGTTTATCTTCAATCACTGACAAAATTTCCTTCAGATTCCCCGCTTCGTCAAACCGGTAGGAAACGGTTTCTGTGGCCTTCTCATCGTCACCCATCCTCCGCTGGAAGGTGATTTCGTCATCACTGATGACACCGATTCCCTCCGGGAATGCAACAGCCTCCGGCTCATAGTAGGTCGCCCACCAGGCAAGTCTTTCATCATCCAGCCCAGGCCAGACGCTCCAACCGGCAACGGGTGTCGTACTGTCATACTCCGTTTCATTGTCCAGGCGGTATTTGACACCGTTCTTTTTCATGCTGCCGTCTACGACCTGGCCCTCCTCCCGGGCATAGAATTCCAGATAATCTTCCCCATACTTCCAGAATTCCGAGTAAGAGGTATTCTGACCGTCGTTCATCCGCACCCCTTCCGGAATTTCCCCATATTCGGTGAGCTGGCTCAGATATACATGATAGTATTCCCGGTCCAAAATGGCATCCACGGCATCATTGCATTTCTGAATGGCCTCTCCATTTGTCAGGTTGGAGGTATCCCCAATGATAAACTCCACACTGACCTCCGGCTGCCCCTCTACAATGGTGGTAGTGAGCCGATAGATTCCGGGACTGAGGCGCCCGTAGACCAGTCCCCAGGAATAGCCCAGATCCAGCTGGCCGCCTGTGATGTAATTCTGCTTCGTCCATGTAGCGTCCTCTATCCGCTTTGGCAGCGCCTCCCAGCCGGTATCCGTCTTTCTTTCCAGAGAGAATGGGCCGTTGATGATTTCAATGGATTTCTCCGCGTCATCCTGATTTTCCTGAGAAAATCCCTGGTTTTGAATATGGCACATCAGACTGATGCCCGTAGGACTGACACCGGTCACAGTCAGCTCGATATCCTCATAGCGGATGTCCTCCCCTGACAGCCTTGGCAGCGAGGTAAAGGGGGATTCCGCCCACACATAATGAATTGCCACACCGCATCCGGCAAGGGCAAGCAGGGCAGCAATCACCGCGGCGATCAGCATAAGCCGCCTGCGGGAAAACGCCGTTTTTGTATGGTCACTGTGGGCGTCCAGAATGTACCCGTCCTGAATCTCTCCGATTGCATCCAATAGCATCATTGCGTTCTTCATCGGATTCCCTCCTGTTCCAAATGTTTTTTCAGCTTTCCCCGAATTCGGTGAAGCATGGAGCTGACCTTATTTTCGGAAAAGCCAAATCGATTTGCGATATCCGCCGTGGAATCCAGATACCAATAGCGGCAAACAAACACCCTGCGTTCCGTGTCGGACAAGCCGTCCACAAAAAATCGCACCTGTCGTGCAAGCTCCTTCCGCTGATACCGCTCCTCCAGATTTTCTCCGTCGGCCACACATGATTGAAGCTCTTCCAGGGCCAGGGGCATTTCGCCGCCGCCCCGCTTGAGCGCGCTCTTTTTCCGCCACCGGTCAATGGAAATATTGCGGACAAGCTTTCCCAGGAACGGTGCAAGGGGATTTGGCCGTTTCGGAGGAATGGAATTCCATGCGGAAAGGTATGTATCATTGACGCTTTCTTCGCTGTCCTCCTGGTTTGCCAGAATGTGATAGGCAATGCTGTAGCAGTAGCCGCCGTATTTTGCATTTGTTTCCTGAATCGCCTGCTCAGACCGGGCAAAATACAACCCGACAATGCCTTCATCGTCCATATTGATCTCTCCTTCTGTATGTATTTGGGGGCCTTCACTTATATATACGGAAAGGGCGGCTTTTCCTTGCATCGGATACAAAAAATCCGAAGCCTTCTCTGCTGAGACAGGCCTCAGATCTCTTCCTTCTGACGGTTTCTTGCGGACAGTGCTTCTCTCTTTTCTTTTTTTCAAAAAAGTGTTATAATAGATGCAACCTTTTCCATTGAATATCGACTATTTAAATAAGGCCCCGAAGAAAAGCGCGCATGAGTCCATGCCTTTTTCTCCCCAGCCTCAGCAAGAAGATAGAATTGGAGACATATTACCATGAAAAAGAAAATCCTAATCCCAGCTATTGCAGTAACCCTTGCGGTTTTGCTCACCGCATGTATCCCCCAGGCGAGCCCTGATCCGGCCCCTGCGTCCCCTTCCGAAACTGTGCCTCAGACACAGCATACGGAGGTAACCGCCGATCCCACCCTTCTGGAAAGCCCTGCCCGCAGCGCCTTCCGGCAGACGCTGCAAACCATCCACGATGAGCTGTATTGGCCGGGACTTCCCTATGAGGAAACCATCCAGCCCTTTGATTCCGGCACCATTGAAGACGAGCAGTTTGCCATCCTGGATGTGGACGGAGACGGAGAAGAAGAGCTGATCGTGTCCGTATCCAACACCTTTGTGGCTGGAATGCAGGAGGTGATTTACGGCTATGACCCGCAAACCGACGGCGTGCGGGTGGAATACCAGAACTATGTAGCAATCACCCACTACCCCGGTATGCTCAAGGTGGACGCCTCCCACAATCAGGGATATGCGGGAGACGTTCTCTGGCCTTATGTAATTGCCCGCTATGACGAAGGAACGGACACCTACGCGGACGCTTTCATTGTGGACGCATGGAGCAAGGCCATCGCCGATTATGACCCTTACATGGAAATGCCCTACCCGGAGGAGATTGACACCGACCAGGACGGCTATGTCTATCTGATCACGGAAAATGGGCAGAGGCGGATTCTGAACCGGGCGGATTATGAAGCATGGGAGGCGGAAATCTTCGCCCAGCAGGATCCGCTGACAATCTCCTGGCAGAAGATCACAACAGAAAACATAGAGGCCCTTTGCCGCAATTAAGAAAGCTCCTTCATAAAGCGCTTTACCTCCCGGCGGTTTTTCAAAACAATGACCTTCGCCTGTCTTGTCCGGGAGAGCATATCGTAATTCAGCTTCCGGTTCTCCCGGTTGAAGTTCCAGACCCATTTAATAAACTCCCAGTCGAACCGCTCCGGACATCCTGCCCCCATATCCGGGCGCACCTTGCCGTAGTTTGTTACAACCCGGTGAAACACGCCCCGGAGGCAGGCCCACCGGGAAAAGTCCAGGTAAATCACGGTATCGCACCTATCCAGCCGCTTTTGCAGGGTGCGCCGGAAGTTTCCGTCTATGATCCAACGGCTTTCCAAGAGAATTGCGTCCAGCTTTTCGTCAAATTCCTCTTTGGTGAAATTTTCCCAGCCCGGCTTCCACCAGAGCTGATCCAGATGGATCACCGGAAGGCCCAGCCGCTCTCCCATGGCCCTGGCCAGAGTAGACTTTCCGCTGCCGGAGCAGCCAATAATGACAATTCGTTCCATATCGTCTCCTTCTGTGACAGAAAAACAGGTCTGCGAACCATGCGCAGACCTGTTCTTTTTCCTGATATTTTAATTAGTACGCAACGCCCCAGTAAACCATCTTGGTTGCGGGCTTGCCGCAGCAGGG
>CAYMWT010000245.1:0-3787 GCA_964394055.1 uncultured Oscillospiraceae bacterium | reverse complement strand
CGAGAATAAAATTTCATTTGGAGTTAACTGGGTTGATATGTGAACGCTATATCACCCAGGAGTTAAAAGAGCTGGAAAACCAGGTGCTCACCGCCAAGGATCGGCTCACCGCCCTGGAATACCAGATTTTCACCCAGCTTCGGGAGTATCTTGCTCAGCAGGCTGCCAGAGTTCAGCAGACCGCCGCTGCCGTGGCCGCCGCGGATGGCTTGTGTTCTCTCGCCGCGGTGGCCGTCCAGCGGGGCTACTGCCGCCCGGAGATCACCATGAACCGGGAAATTCTCATCACCGACGGCCGCCATCCCGTGGTAGAGGCCATGCTGAAGGATTCTCTCTTCGTTCCCAACGACACCAACCTGGGTGCGGAGGACGACACCGTCTCCATCATCACCGGCCCCAATATGGCGGGCAAATCCACCTATATGCGTCAGGTGGCCCTGATCGTTCTCATGGCCCAGATGGGCTCCTTCGTCCCCGCCCGCAGCGCCAGGATCGGATTGGTTGACCGGGTATTCACCCGCATTGGTGCCAGCGACGATCTGGCCTCCGGTCAGTCCACCTTCATGGTGGAAATGGCAGAGGTTGCCTCCATTCTGAAGTACGCCACCTCCCGGAGTCTGCTGATCCTGGACGAGATTGGCAGAGGCACCTCCACCTATGACGGCATGGCCATTGCCCGGGCGGTACTGGAATACTGCGCCAATCCCAAGCGATTGGGCGCCAAGACCCTGTTTGCCACCCATTACCATGAGCTGTCCACCATGGAGGAGAAGCTCCCCAACGTAAAGAACTACAACATCGCCGTGAAGAAGCGTGGGGATCAGATGATCTTCCTGCGCAAGATCGTCCCCGGCGCCACCGATGACAGCTACGGCATTGAGGTGGCAAAGCTTGCCGGAATTCCCAATGTGGTGATCCAGCGGGCCAGAGAAATTCTGACCGAGCTGGAAGAAGAAGGCATCGCCCCCGTGCCTGCCGCTGCCGTAAAGGAACCGGAGGATCAGGTGAGTATGCTGGACCTCACTGGTCAGCAGGTGATCTCCGCCCTGTCTGCCATTACTGTGGAGACACTGACCCCCATTGAAGCCATGAATGAGCTGTACAAGCTGAAAAAACTATTGAATTGAGCCTGCTATGAAAAAAACAACCCTTTATCATGCCCCATCCCAGAAGGAAACCATGAGCGGTTTTCTCTATCTCGCCTTTGAGCTTTTCCTTCTCCCCTCCCTGCTTCGCTGGTGCAACGGGCAGCTCAGCCCCAGCCTCTCCACGGCAGAGCTGAACTTCCTTTACTACCTTCTGAACTTCCTGGCGGTGCTGCTGATCTTCCACGAGTTTCTTGGGCACAATCTCACCCAGGTCACCCAGCACCCGGCCTACTTCTGTCAGGCCGTGATTCTGGGCCTTGCCGCCTATTACGCCTGCTTCTATGCCCTGGACTTCCTCATGGATTCCATCACCCCGGGATTTACCAACTATAACGACGGGGCCATCGCCGAAATGAGCCATGGCAGCTACTTTCTCATGCTGGTGGGCACGGTGATCCTGGTACCGGTTGCGGAGGAGTGCTTCTTCCGGGGACTGATCTTCCGGAATCTCTACGGGAAATCCCGGTGGGCTGCCTACCTGGTTTCCATGATCGCTTTTGCCGCCATCCACATTTTGGGCTATATCGGCCTGTATTCCCCTCTGGAGCTGATCATGGCTGTCCTTCAGTATCTGCCCGCCGGGCTGTGTCTGGCCTGGGCCTATCAGAAGAGCGGCACCATCTTCGCCCCCATTGTCATTCACGCCTGCATCAATTTTCTGAGCATCCAAAGATTGAGGTAGCCTTATGCCGAAAATCATTCAGTTATCCCCTCATATTGCCAACTTAATCGCCGCCGGTGAGGTGGTGGAGCGTCCTGCCTCCGTGGTCAAGGAGCTTCTGGAAAACGCCGTGGACGCCGGTGCCTCCAAGGTCACCGTGGAGATCCGGGACGGCGGCATGACCTTTCTCCGGGTCACGGACAACGGCTGCGGTATGTCCGCCGAGGATGCCCATACCGCCTTCCAGCGCCACGCCACCTCCAAGCTTCGCACCGCCGAGGATCTGGCCGCCATCGGCACCATGGGCTTCCGGGGAGAAGCTCTGGCCGCCATTGCCTCCGTCAGCCGGATCCAGCTGCTGACCAAGACCCCGGGCAGTCTCTCCGGCACCAGTCTCCATTTGGAGGCCGGGGTCATTACCGAGGAAAGCGAGGCTGGCTGCCCCGACGGCACCACCATCCTCATTCGGGATCTGTTCTTCAACACCCCTGCCCGGATGAAGTTTATGAAATCCGACACTGTGGAGGGTTCCCGGGTGGCTGCCGCCGTGCAGCTTCAGGCCCTGGCCCATCCGGAGGTTGCCATCCAGTTCCTCCGGGATGGGAAGACCGTCCTCTCCACCCCGGGCACCGGCGGCTTGCAGGCAGCGGTGTACTGCGTTTACGGCCGGGAGTGCGCCCAGATGGTTGAAGTCCATTCCCGATGGGAAACCTATACCCTGACCGGCTTTGTGAGCAAGCCCACCGACGCCCGTCCCAGCCGAAGCCTGCAAACCTTCTTCGTCAACAACCGTCCGGTAAAGTCCAAGCTGCTCACTGCCGCTCTGGAGGAGGCCTACCGGAACCAGATCATGGTGGGAAAGTTCCCCGCCTGTGTGCTCCACCTGACCCTGCCTCCCATGGCTGTGGATGTCAACGTCCACCCTGCCAAAACTGAGGTGAAGTTTCTTTCGGAAAAAGCCGTATTCGACTGCGTCCACTACGGCGTATTGGGCGCTCTGAACCAAAAGCCGGATCGGCCCCAGGTGCGCTTTTCCCAGCCGCCCCATAATGAGCCGGAGACGCCGAAGGTTCCCGCCTATCAGCCCCCACCCAGGCAGGAAGCCCCTGCCGCGCCGTCCAAAAAGGAGAATTTCTTCCGCACCATGACCCCGGAGGAGTATAAGACCTTCTCCGCCGCCGTTCAGGACGCCCCTCAGCCAAAGAAGGAAGCTGCCGCCGCGGCGGCTGCCAGGATCGAGCGTCCCGCCAATATGCCCCTTCGGGAGTTCGTCATGCTGCCCCAGATGCGTCAGGAGGATGTTCCACCCGTACCCAAGGCCCCCGAGCCTCCCAAGGCTGTGGAGAAGCCACAGCCGGAGGAACCCAAGGCAGAACCCACCCGGCAGGAAGAGCCGGAACAGACTGCCCTGGAAATGCCGGAAGCCCCGGACTGGCGCATGGTGGGAGAGCTTTACCACACTTATATTTTGGTGGAGCAAGGGGACAACGCCTTTCTCATTGACAAGCATGCCGCCCATGAGCGGATCCTCTTTGAAAAGCTGAAGGCCAATCAGGAGGCCATCACCGCCCAGGCCCTCCTCTCTCCCATCTCCATCCGGATGAATCCCGCTGCCATGGGAGAGCTGCTGGGAAACCAGGATATGTTGGATGAGCTGGGCTTCCAGGTGGAGGAATTCGGAGAAAACACCCTGCTTCTGCGGCAAATTCCCATGGATTTAAGTCCCGAGGATGCCGGAGACACCCTGGAGGCTCTGGCCGCCGACCTGGCAAACGGCCGCCGGGAGCACAAGGATACCGTCCGGGACGAGCTGCTGCACACCGTGGCCTGCAAGGCCGCCATCAAGGCCGGATGGCTGAGCGATGAAGCGGAGCTGCTGGCCGTGGCCAAGGCCGTCATGGAGCGGGAGGAGCTCAAATACTGTCCCCATGGCCGTCCCATCTGTGTGACCCTGAGCAAAAAGCAGCTGGAAAAGCAG
>CAYMWT010000244.1:0-3796 GCA_964394055.1 uncultured Oscillospiraceae bacterium | reverse complement strand
GAAAATCGGTTCCTCCGGGGACGAGGCGAAAATCGGTTCCTCCGGGTACGGGGCGAAAATCGGTTCCTCCGGGTACGGGGCGAAAATCGGTTCCTCCGGGGACGTGGCGCAAATCGGTTCCTCCGGGTACGGGGCGCAAATCGGTTCCTCCGGGGACGGGGCGAAAATCGGTTGCACTGGAAATAATTCCGTAATCTGCTGCTCTGGGCATAGATGTACTGTCAAGGCAAAGAAAGGATGTTGGATCACTCTTTCTGAATGGAAATATGACAATAACAAAAAACGCAAAGTTCCGGTTTGCGTAAAAACTGAATACGTTGACGGGGAGCGTATCAAAGAGGACGTTTTCTACAAGCTGGAAAACGGCGAATTTAAGGAGGTTGCCGAAAGCAAATGACATTTTCAGCAGAATCAGTGGCAGCTGTAAAGGCCCGGCTGCAAGAACGGATGGATCAGCGAAAGCTGGAACGGGACATCCGTGAGGCGGTTGTCATGGTCCAGCGTCGCCGTTATCTTGATTCAATTCCGGAAGCTCAGTTTGAGCCGATTAGAAAAACCGATAGGATGGAATCGGTATGAACGTCAGAGTTCCGAAACCAGAGGAGGAATGTATCCTCCGGGACAACGGCCTTGACCCAAACGAATACGCCGTTACTTACCGAACGGAAGACGCAATCTATCTTCTGTGCTATCGGACGCGGGATAGCATTACCATCCGCAAGGGTGACAGGCCGTGGTATAAGAAAAAGCCCCACCCCGTGTCGCAGACGGAAAAGTGGTTGTGACCCTGTAAGCGCATAAGGAAAGCCGCTCACCGGGGTAGGAGACCGGTGGGCGGCAAGGCCAAAATAGAACAGTGCTATTATAGCACACAATGGAGGAAAAAGCAAATGGAAATCAAAATTAACCGGCTGACCCTGGAAAACTTCAAGTGTCACCGGCTGCTGAATCTGCAGCTGGACGGCAGATCCGTGAGTGTCTATGGCGACAACGCTACCGGCAAGACCAGCATTTACGACGCCCTGACATGGCTGCTCTTTGGCAAGGACAGTCTGGGAAACGGTGAGAAGAACATTGACATCAAGCCTCTGGACTCGGGCGGAGAGGTCAAGGATCATCAGGCAATTACCTCTGTGGAGGCGGAATTCCAGGCGGACGGGGAAACCGTTACCCTGCGGCGTACGTACCGGGAGGTCTGGGCCACCCGGCGGGGTACCGGGGATCCGGTGTATGAGGGCAATACCTCTGACTACTTTGTGGACGGGGTGCCTCAGAAGAAAAACGCTTTTGACGCAAGGGTTCGGGAGCTGGTGCCGGAGGATCTGTTCCGGATGCTGACCAGCGTAAGCTACTTCGCTGCCGGGATGAAGTGGCAGGATCGGCGGGCGGTGCTGTTTGACATGGCCGGAACACTGACGGACAAAGAGATTATGGCAGGAGCGCCGCAGTTTGCCCCGCTGCTGGATAGTATGGGGCGGCTCTCTCTTTCCGATTACAAAGCCAAGCTTCTGAGCCAGAAGAAGGGACTGACCGGCGTTCGGGACGATGCCCCCACCCGGATCAATGAGTGTCAGCGGGTTCTTGACGACCTTCAGGGCATTGATTTTGAAGACGCAAGGAAGGAGGAAAAGTACCTGTCTGCGGAAAAGGAGGACCTGAGCCGGCGGCTGATTTCCCTTGAGCAGGACGCGGAACTGGAAAAGAAGCGGCTGGAACTGCGGGAAGTGAAGCTGGAACGGGACACCCTGGAGAACAGAAATAAGGCCTACCGGGACAGCCAGAAGGCGGCAGGGCCGGATCTGGCCGGAATCCGGAAGACCATTGCCGAAGAACAGATGCGGCTATCTGGTGACCAGACCTTCCTGGACACCACAAGACGAACAATACAGCGGTATGACAGGGAAATCCAGAGCAGCCGGGATATGTACGTCCTGGTCAACGGGGAGGCTTTCACTGGTGGTATCTGCCCCACCTGCGGACAGGCCCTTCCTTTTGAACAGCTACAGGAGGCCACCCGCAAGTTTAACGAGAAGAAGGAGACGCGCCTTACCGAGATCATTGGCAGAGCCAATCGGCTGAAAGAGGAGCAGCAGAGCTATCAGGAGCATGGGGCAAAGGTTGAGGAGGCGATCCAGCAGCGAAAAGCCGCCATTCAGAATTTGGAGGAACAGCTTCGCAGTGGGCAGGAAACCTCCGTGGAAATCACGGACCTTCCGGAATACGCCGGGGCTGTGGCGGAGATAGAAAGCCGGATCCGTTCCTTACAGGATGAAATCAACTGTCTGATGGCTGATTCCTCCAACGTGCGAAACACGATTCGCGCAAACCTGGCAGCAGTCACGGATCAGCTTTCCTTTACCCAGAAGGTTCTTGCCAAAGAGGCTGTGCTGGAGCAGACCCGGAAACGGGTGGAGGAACTGAAAGCAGATGCCCGGAACGCCTCCGAAGCCCTGGAGAGCATTGAGAAGATGCTGTACCTGATGGAGGAATTCACCAGGTACAAGGCGAAAAAGGTGGAAAGCTCCGTCAACGACCTGTTCCGGCTGGCTTCCTTCCGGCTGTTCCGGGAGCAGGCCAACGGCGGGCTTGAGGAACGGTGTGACGCGCAGTACGATGGCGTTCCCTTTATGGGACTGAACAACGGCATGAAGGTAAACGTTGGCATTGATATCATCAATGCACTGAGCAGGTTTTATGGCGTAACGGTGCCGTTGTTTGTAGACAATGCAGAAGCTGTGACCCGGCTGGAAAGCTGCAATGCGCAGGTCATCCGGCTGGTGGTCAGTGAAGAAGATAAGGAGCTGAGAATTGTATGAAAATTAAAGACAGAGCAAAGCCCAAGCAGCCCCCGGTGGAGCCGGGCGTGTACATGGCTGTTTGTGTGGGCGTAGTGGACTTGGGCGAGCAGCATTCAGAGAAGTTCGATAATTACTCGAACAAGGTCAAATTCGTCTGGGCGCTGCCTGGAGAGACCATCGAGATTGATGGAAAGGTGGAGGAGAGGCAGCTCAGCCGGGAATTTTCTGTGGCGACTAAAAAGACCAGTAAACTCCGTACATTCCTGGGAAGCTGGAACAGTAAGAACTACTCCGACGAGGAGTACATGGAACTGGATCTGTTTGAACAGGTGGGAAAGGCCTGTCAGCTGAATGTGGTGCTGAACGATACAGGCGAATACGCCAATGTGGACAGCGTAATGCCGATTCCCAAGGGAATGCCGGCGCCCACCAGCAAGACGGCCTTCTTTACCTGGGATATGGACAACTGGGATGACACGGCTTTTGAGAATCTGCCTCAGTGGACGCAGGAGCAGATCATGAAGTCCACCCAGTATCAGAAAGACCATGCCCCCGTGCAGGATGTGGCAGTCCAGCCCCAGCAGGCAGCGGGAGGTGCGCCGTTTTGAGATTTCAGAGTTTGGCAAGCTCTTCCCAGGGCAATGCCTACATAGTCAGCGACGATTGCACCCACATTCTTCTGGAATGTGGGGTGTCGCACAAGAAATTGCAGCAGCTGTGCGGGTTCCAGACCACTGCTCTGGACGGGTGTATTGTATCCCATGAGCACAAGGACCACTGCAAGTGCGTGGAGAAGATTCTGGCCTCCGGCGTCCCGGTGTACCTTTCCCAGGGCACCGCCCGGGCGCTGGAACTGCCGGAAAAACTGCTGGATCTGGCAACGGAAATGGAGAGCGGGAAACAGTTCACCATCGGCTCCATGGATGTGCTTCCGTTCTCCACCTTCCACGACGCTCAGGAGCCCCTGGGATTCGTCATACAGTCCAGGGTAGACGGGG
>CAYMWT010000243.1:0-3803 GCA_964394055.1 uncultured Oscillospiraceae bacterium | reverse complement strand
GACCGTATGTCCAGCTTCCTGGACACGGTGCATCATCCGCTCGCAGTCCACCTGGTTCTTGGCGCAGCCAAGGGAAATAAAACCTATATTTGCCATACTCAAAAGTCCTCGAATTCTACTTCTTCTGCATCAAAACGCAGGTCATTCAGCACCCTTCGGATGTCCGAATAGCTGTGGCCCCGGCGGAGCAAGGCGTCGATGGCCCGCTTCACATCCCGCTGGTCGGAGTCGGCGTCCAGGCGTGAGCGGAGAAACCTTTCCATTTTCTCACTCTGATCCGGGTAATCGGCCAGGGCCTCCTCCCAGAACTCCTTGGGAATCCGCTTTTCATACAGGGCCTGCCTGGCTCTGGACAGGCCATAGCCCTTGGCAATGCAGGAGCGCACCACCTGGAGCGCCGTGTCCCGGTCATTGACCAGACCCATGTCCTCCATCCATTTTACCGCCGCATCCGCCTGGTCAGGGTCTTCTCCCTTCCGAACCAGCCGCTGCCGCAGATCCTTCCGGGAGACGCTGGCAGCGGAGACGATCCGAACCGCCCGCATTTTCGCGGACATTTCCCCGGCGGCCTTTTCCAGAGCCTCAAATTCTTCCTCCGTCAGCTCCTTGCCGGGATAGAGGGCGAAGTCCTCCACCGTCTGCCGGTACAGTCCCAGCCTCTCGCCGTTATCCAGGGTGACCCAATACCGGCCCGCCCGATCCGGCGTATTTTTCAGAGACTCAAGCTTCATCGGAGAAATCGTCGGCGGACACATCTACCGCCTTATCCGCTGCCTTGGCAGGGCTCTTGGGAGCCATGCCGCCCAGCTTCCACAGATCCTCCCGCACCTGGGCCTCCACCCTTTGGGCAATGTCGGGATGGGCAATCAGGTAATCCTTCACAGAATTCGCGCCCTGACCAATCCGCTCGTCCCCCATGGAGAACCAGCTGCCGCTCTTCTGGATGATGTCCAGCTGAACCGCCAGATCCACCAGCTCGCCCCACTTGGAAATGCCCTGGCCGTAGAGGATCTCAAATACCGCCTCCTTGAAGGGAGGAGCGCACTTGTTCTTGACCACTTTTACCCGTGTCTTGTTGCCGATGACATTGCCGCCTTCCTTGATGGTTTCTACCCGGCGGACATCCAGCCGGACGGAGGCATAGAACTTCAGGGCGTTGCCGCCGGTGGTGGTTTCGGGATTGCCGTACATGACGCCGATCTTCATACGCAGCTGGTTGATAAAAATGACCACACAGTTGGTCTTGGAGATGGTGCCCGCCAGTTTCCGCAGAGCCTGGGACATAAGCCTTGCCTGAAGGCCCACGAAGGTGTCGCCCATTTCTCCCTCGATTTCCTGCTTGGGAACCAGGGCGGCTACGGAGTCCACCACAATGGCGTCAATGGCGCCGGAACGCACCAGGGCATCGGTGATCTCCAACGCCTGCTCGCCGGTATCCGGCTGGGATACCAGCAGGTTATCGATGTCCACACCCAGCGCACGGGCATAGACGGGATCCAGAGCGTGCTCGGCGTCCACGAAGGCTACCTCGCCGCCCCGTTTCTGGGCCTCTGCCAGGATGTGCAGGGCCAGAGTGGTTTTACCAGAGGATTCAGGGCCATAGATTTCCACGATCCGTCCCTTAGGCACGCCGCCGATGCCGAGAGCGGCATCCAGGGCCAGGGATCCGGTGGGGATAGCCTCCACATTCATCTGGGGACGATCACCCAGACGCATGACGGTACCCTTGCCGAAGTTCTTGTCGATCTGGGCCAGGGCGGTTTTCAATGCTTTTTCCTTGTCGGCAGCCGGAGCGGGCGCCTCATACACAGTTTTCTTTTGGGCCATGGTTAGCTTTCCTTCCCGCCGTACTGGGACAGCACGGCTCTTTCTCTGTCATTGTAATCTCTTTTTCGTTCCAAAATGGAGAATCCATTTTCTTCCAGAATTTCACACACCGCGTCACCCTGTCCCTCTCCGAATTCCAGGCACAGGTATCCTCCGGGCTTTAATGCCTCCCGATAATTTCCGGCAATGGCCCGGTAAAAATCCAGGCCGTCCTCTCCCCCGTAAAGGGCCATGTGAGGCTCAAAATCCCTGACGCTGACAGGCAGCGCTTCCATTTCCTGCCCGGTGACATAGGGCGGATTGGAGACGATCAGGTCGTACTTGCCAAGGAATGGGGTCGGCGGCTCCAAAGCGTCCGCCTGAAGGCACCGCACCCGTCCGGTGAGCTTGTTCAGCGCCACGTTCTCCTTGGCAACCGCCAGAGCCTCCCGGCTCAGATCCGCCAAAGTTACCTTGGCGTCCTTTACCCGGCTGGCAATGGCGATTCCGATGCATCCGGAGCCGCAGCATAAGTCCAGGATTCTGGGATCCTGATTGAGGAACAGTGCCTTGCGGATGGCCAGCTCTGCCACGGCCACCGTATCGTCCCGGGGAATCAGCACATCGGGACTGACATGGAGGGGTATTCCGTAGAACTCCCACTCTCCCAGCACATAAGCAAGAGGCTCTCCGCCGAGCAGCCGCCGAAGTCCTGCCTCGGTGCCCTTCACCACAGACTCTTCGGCGTAAAGCTCCCGCTTTGCCAGAATTTCCTCCTGGCTCTTTCCGGAGACGTGGCTGATCAGCTGCCGGGCAATGTTGGAGGCGGACTGGGTATCCTCGGTGGCAAGCAAGGCACGACGGGTATCCAGATAGAGGCTACCATACTGCTTTACCATCGGTCGGCGCCCTCCTCCTGGGGAAGGACTGCCTGAACGGCAGCAATGCCCACCTCGATCATATCGTCCTCCGGCTCGTTGGTGGTGAAATTCTGCATCCACATACCGGGGGCAGTGATGATTTTGGTAAACCAGTTGTCATGTCGACCTGCCCAGCGGTTGATTTCGTAGGTAATGGACACCACAATGGGCAGCAGCAGCAGCTTAAACACAATCATAATGAGTCGATACAGGAAGCTTCCCCGCATCCCCTCCAGCGCCGGCACCAGGTTCAGAAGCAGAGAGGAGGCAATGGAGAACACCACAATGGAAATCACCATCACCACCAGCAGGAAGCTGGTTCCGCAGCGTGGATGGAGCCGGGTCATTTTCCGGACATTTTCCACGGTAAGGGGCAAGCCCGCCTCATAGCAGCGGATGGTCTTATGCTCTGCCCCGTGGTAGGAAAACAGCCGCTTCATCTCCCCCATCCGGGAGATCAGGAACATATAGAGGAGGAAAATCCCCATGCGGATGATACCCTCCACCAGATTCAGGGTTAAGGTGCTGGTGATCCACCGGTCAAAGAAGCCGCCGATCACCATTGGCAGCAGGAAGAACAGGAGAATGGACAGCCCCAGTCCCATGACCACAGCCATCCAGAGAATCGCCTGCTGGAACCTCTCGTTGCCCAGCTTTTTTTCCAGCCACAGATCCAGCTTGCTTGGCTCCTCCTGCATTTCCTCAGGAGCCAGATCGGCAGAGCGAAGCAGGGCCTTCACACCCACTACGTTGGAATCCAGAAAGTTGAAAACACCCCGGACAAAAGGCCAGTTTTTGGGAGATTTTGGAGGATTTTTCTTTCTGGGGGAAGTCTCCACAGTCAGGCCGTCAGCCCCCCGGATGACCACTGCGTCGGTGTCAGGGCCACGCATCATGATCCCCTCGATCAGCGCCTGACCGCCGATCATGGTCTTGAATTTTTCACAGCATACGTTTTCTTCTTTTGCCATAGGTATTGGATACTCCTTAATATTCTCCTACGTTGCAGTTCATCCACACGGGCGTGCCCTCTCAGTCTCAGTGCTTTGCACTGAGCCAGCTCCCCCAAAGGGGGAG